>JBBRVV010000056.1:0-9062 GCA_038246525.1 Pseudanabaenales cyanobacterium | reverse complement strand
TCGGTAGCGGAATATTTAGCCAGTAAAATCCAAGCCCGAAGTGTATTTGCCACTCATTATCACGAACTAAACGAGTTAGCCACACTCTTACCAGGGGTAGCAAATTTTCAAGTGACGGTGAAGGAAATGGAAGATGAGATTATCTTTTTGCATCAAGTTCAGCCTGGTGGAGCAGATCGTTCCTACGGGATTGAAGTTGGACGCTTGGCTGGGCTACCAAAACCAGTCATAGAACGGGCTAAAGAACTATTGGGATTGATTTCCCGCAGTAGTCATATTGCTACAGGCTTGCGCGGAAATGGCAAGAAACCAATCGAGCCGAAGAATCAATTGCAGATTTTTGATTTGGCATGATATTCTGCTTCCCCTGCTGCTGCCACCAGTTTTTGAATTTCGATTAAAGGGATTTGATGTTGGTGAGCGAGTTGTACGCAGTCTTCATATTCTGGCTGAATCGTAATTTTTCCTGCTCTTTGGGCTATTTTTATGCGCGATCGCCCATAAATTGTTTCTACCCAGACGATTTCTCTAGCCAAAATCACTCTTTCTTGCCAGCGCTTGCGAATACCTAAAGTAGTAGTCTCTTGCCATAAAATTTGCTCACATTCAGTTAAGCGATCGCTGTGACAAATGACTGTCAGTAAAGTGCCTAGTCGTGACTTTTTCATGGTTATAGGTTGAGAAAAAACATCTAAAGCGCCATGATTTAATAGCTCTGAAGTCACATAAGCGATCGCTTGAGCAGTCATATCATCTATTTGAGTTTCCAAAATGCCAATGATTTCGCTTTCAGCTAATGGGAGTGAGGAATCACTTTTTTTTTAATGGTTTCAGCTTCTCCAATTCTTTCGCTAATTTTCTCGCCTAGCCAAAGCCGCAGAATATTCGGAATCGCTAACTCTGCTGTGCCTGCACCTAAACCGACTTTTTGTAACTGCATGGCTGGAGCTGCACCAAAACTTTGACTCAAAGCTACGGCTAAAGCTGCTCCCGTAGGTGTCACCAACTCTTTTTGAATACCATTAGAAAAAACTGGCACATGGTGAGTTTCCCAGAGCTTCAATACAGCGGGCACAGGCACAGGTAATTGACCATGTTCGCAGTTTACATATCCGCCGCCAGTTGGTAGAGGCGAACAATAAATTTCGGCGATTCCCAACCAATCTAATCCCGCACAGGTACAGACAATATCGGCGATCGCGTCTAGCGCGCCAACTTCATGGAAATGCACTTGCTCTAATGGAATCCCATGGACTTGACTTTCAGCGATCGCTAACCTTCTAAAAGTAGCCAAACTCCAAAGTTCGATTTGTGGCGACAGTTTTGCTTGGCGAATTATTTGTTCTATTTCTGCTAAGTGTCGATGGTGATGATGCGGGTCAGCATTCAGATTCACTTCTACTTTGATCGCTTCTTGACCTTTGCGATTGACTAACTCGGAGCTGAGGCTGATTTCTTCGGCTAAACCCAACTGTTGCACCACTTCAGTCAAATAGGTCAAAGGCACACCAGCAGATACCAATGCACCCAAACACATATCCCCAGCAATCCCTGTCGGACAGTCAAAATAAGCGATTAGACTAGGCATTTTACTCAAATTTTATTATAGACAAAATTACTTACAAACCAAATTTTTAGCTTCCATTTCCATCAAATCTTTCGTGGAATAACTTCTGATTTCGGATAGTACCACTGGAGCCAGACTTTGAGTTTGATTCTGTACCAAAGAGAAACGAGCATCTGTGGCAACTAAAACATCTTTCACCTTTACCTTCCCATCGCTTAGACGTACTTGCCAGTAGAGAAAACCTGATTTTTTGGTGCTTTCCTTCAAAAATAAGAATTCACCTTGATTGCAAGCTTTGACTACAGAGTACTTAACTTTTGGCTTATTTGGCTTAGTGGCGTCAGCTAATTTTTTGGCGGTAGCGGCGGTGTTATCTTTCGGCGCTTTCAGAATTTTGTCTGGTTGGGCTGGATCTTGAGATTTAGGTGGCTGGACTAGGTTGGCAGCTACAGGTGCAATGAGCGCTAGTCCGCCAATTAAGTTACTGAAGCCAAAAACAGTCGTCAAAGTAACCAGACTAAGTTTCATAAAATTAGCGCAATCGCAAAACTACGCCCTTAATTTAGCCTAAAAACCTAGATTGTAAAACTTTAAACTAATAAATGTTTAATTACTGTTTGCACATCCTTATCGCCCCTGCCAGAGCAGTTAATCACAACCTTCTGATCAGAGGTTAGTTGAGGACAAAGTTGATCTAAGTAAGCGATCGCGTGGGCAGTTTCTAAGGCGGGAATAATCCCTTCTAGGCATGACAGTTGTTTGAACGCCGCCAAAGCCTGATCGTCAGTCACACTGTAAT
Source organism: Pseudanabaenales cyanobacterium (assembly GCA_038246525.1). Classification (GTDB taxonomy): domain Bacteria; phylum Cyanobacteriota; class Cyanobacteriia; order Pseudanabaenales; family Pseudanabaenaceae; genus JANRLH01. The sequence continues at coordinate 6,696 of JBBRVV010000056.1, read as the reverse complement.
ATTCTGCTCGGCCCAATTCCATCAAGTAGCTATGCTCTGGTCCCACACCTGGATAGTCTAAGCCTGCGCTGATCGAATGAGGTTCAATAATTTGTCCTTGCTCATCTTGGAGTAAATAGCTCATTGCCCCATGTAAAACCCCAATCCTACCTTGAGTTAAAGTAGCAGCGTGTTGTCCTGTTTCAATTCCTCTGCCAGCTGCCTCTACGCCAATTAGCCTGACGGATTTTTCATCCACAAACTCATGGAACAAGCCGATCGCGTTAGAACCACCACCCACGCAGGCAAGCAGCACATCAGGTAAACCGCCCCATTTTTCTAAACATTGCGATCGCGTCTCTTTGCCAATTACCGCATGGAAATCTCGCACCAACATTGGATAAGGATGGGGACCAGCCACTGAACCGAGAATATAGTGAGTGCTATCTACATTAGTTACCCAGTCTCTAATCGCCTCTGAGCAAGCATCTTTTAGGGTTCCCGTGCCAGTCTCAACTGGGCGTACTTCTGCTCCCATCAGGCGCATCCGAAATACATTCAGGCTCTGTCGTTCCATGTCATGCACGCCCATGTACACCACACATTCCAAACCAAATCTGGCGCATACCGTCGCTGTTGCTACTCCATGTTGACCTGCGCCAGTTTCAGCGATGATCCTTTTTTTGCCCATGCGCAGCGCTAAAAGTGCCTGCCCCAGCGCATTGTTGATCTTGTGCGCACCCGTATGATTCAAGTCTTCGCGCTTCAAATAGATTTGCGCCGTGCCATAGTGGGCAGTAAGCCTTTCAGCTAAATAGAGAGGGGAAGGACGACCGACAAAATCCTTGAGGTAGCCATAGAGTTCTTGCTGGAAAGCTGGATCTTGTTGATACTTACGCGCCGCTGTTTCTAATTCGGTCAGCGCACTCATTAGTGTCTCTGGCACATACTTTCCGCCAAATTTGCCAAACCGACCTAGGTGATCGGGACGACTGGGCAGAGAATCTGGAGCTAAATCATCAATAGCAGTTTTGAGAATGGATGGAGCAGGTGGCGCTTGAGTCATTGGGAATAATTTGGGTTCTAGGCTTTCTATAAAATAACAAATCTAATTCTTTCTGTTACCAATTTTGCTAATAAAATCACTCAACTGCTCAAAACTGCCTCCATAGCTCAACATTTGCTCACTGTGTCCCTTCAAGTTTACTAAATATTGCTTGAATGGCAAGAGAACGGCGGCGTAAGGCGTGTGGGCATAGGTTCCCTGTCCGAGAATGATATCTACGCCAACTTGTTTGGTAGCAGACTCTAGCCGAAAGGCGGTATTTACTGTGTCACCCAAAGCCGTATATTCAGTGTGGCGGCTACTACCCATCTGTCCTACCATGGCGAAACCCGTATTCATTCCTGCTCCCACCCGCAAAGGAAATGGTAGATCAAAATGGTTATTTAGTTCACTACTCATCTTGGCAAGCTGATGCAGGGTTTGAAAGGTAAGCATCATTTCGGCGGTAGAAATTTTATCAATTCCTGGGCTGGTGCTGTGAATCCAGACCGCCATCACCGCATCGCCAATATATTTATCGATCCAACTGCCGTGAGCACCAATTATTTCTCCTGCGCGCCGAAACCAGGTGCCAATTACTTCTGAGAGTAGGCGATCATCCACTTGTTGGCTCAGTTTGGAAAAGTCCCGAATGTCTACTACTAGCACCGTAATTAGTCTGCGTCGATGCAACAGCATGGTGTCTGTCACCTGATCCATTACTTCTACTGAGGCGGATAAGCTGTCCACAGGACAACAGAATTCAAGCGTAGTTTCGCCAATGGTGATCCGATCGCCATTTTTGAGCATCGTAGGAATGGTAATCCTTTTACCGTTGAGAATTGTGCCATTGCGGCTGCCCAAGTCAATTAAGTAATAGCTACCGACTTCCATCTGCTGAATCATCACATGATTGCGGGAAGCACAAGGATCGGCTAATTGACTGGTATTTTCGTTTCCTCTACCAATTGTCCAGGGCGGAAGACTGCTTAGACTGACATGACGTGAACCATTGGGTGCTTGAATAGATAAGTAGGGAACTACTCTAGTGAATGTACTTCTCACTGGCTGATCTTGCAAAATCTGATTTGGCAAAGATTGATTTGTAGTGTTTTGCCCAAAACTTTGCACCTGTTACTCCCTGTCCCGTGGTTGAACTTTGCGTTGATCTAGGTAATTGAGCTTATGCCGAGAAAGCAACCATTCCAAATATACCATCTACGATTAAGGTGCTGATTACTGCGCCACCAAATACCCACAGTTCGATTTTGACCGATCGCCAAGCCAAGATACTAATTAGCAATAATAAACTTGCCAAGCTTCCTAAAATTACTGGCTGATCCTGAACCTTAACTACCGCCTCGCGCAAAATGCCAGTTGCCAAATCTTGATCTATATCTACTTGCATTAAACTGCGCCAATGGGGAACTACGCCCACTAACCAAAAGTAAAGATCAGTTATGGAAGTGCCTAAGAGAGAGCCAATATAAAACCAGGCGCCGACCTGATGCGTTAGCGAGTACTTTATTGCCCAGATTGCCCAAGGTAGAGCCAAAGCCTCAATTGGTAAATGCCAAGCGGGTTCGAATCTTAGCCAGCCCCAATAGATTGAGCCACAGAGCCAAGATAGACTAAAGCCCCAAATCAAACTTCCCCAAAGTTGGGTTGAATTTTTTGCCAGCAGTTTCTCGCTCAAGCCCAGTAGTCCTACTGTGAAAATTAGAGAAAGCACAGGTGCAACTCGAACTAAAGGCGCTTGAAAAAATACTGGTACTGCTACCAAAAAAATTGCCGCAAAGCAAAGCATAAAATGAGCTTTGGTGGCTGGGTAGGTTGAGCTAAATTTTGGGCTAAAGTTTGCCTTGTCAACAGGAACAGGTATAAAATAATTAAAAGTCAAAATAGTTTAAAAAATTAATGTTAATAATACTTAACATACATGAAAAACTTGCTTAAACTTTCAAATTTGATCAAATTTGTGAATTACTAAGGTCAATGATTTGCTGGTGGATGCTGGCAAAAACTCAAATTGTCAAAATGTGAGACGTACCTTATTTACTCAACCTTTAATTCCTGATCCAGCTTGAGTAGGAATAATAAATTTTTGGGCAAAAATAAAAACAAACAGAATTGGTAAAATCGAAATAATTGCGCCAGCCGAAATTAAACGCCAGTCTTCGGAAAAAGCACTAGCAAGATTGGCAACGCCTAAAGGCAGCGTAAATAAACTTGGACGATCAATAATTACAAGCGGCCAAAGAAAATCTCCCCACATTGCTACAAACGTAAATATGCCCAAGGTAGTTAGGGCTGGAGTAATCGAAGGAATCATCGCATTCCACCAAACTCCTAAAGGATTGCAACCATCCATTCTTGCTGCTTCTTCTAACTCTTTTGGTACTGCCAAAAATGCTTGACGCAATAGAAAAATGCCAAAAGCAGATACGCCGTAGGGCAGAATCAAGCCAGCATAGCTATTTCGCAAATTTAACTTCACTGCCAAAATGTATAAGGGAATCAGGGTAATCTGAAAGGGAATCATAGTGGTACCCACGATCGCCCAAAAAAAAATCTGCTTACCCTTGAATTCATACCTGGCTAAGGGAAAGGCTGCCAAAGCACAAAAAAGCAAGTTTAGAAAAACGGCGATCGCTGCCACAATTGAGCTATTCCAAACATAGAGATAGAAAGGATTCTCTTGCCATACCCGCACAAAATTTGCCCAAGTTGGTTGAGTTGGAATTAGCTGCGGCGGAAAACTAAAGAGATTCTCACTGGCTGATTTGAATGCGGTACTCAATAGCCAAAGTAAAGGAAAGATAATTATTAAAGCGATCGCTACTGGCAAAAAATAAGTCTTAATCGCTTGCCATACTTGAGATATTTCTATTTTATCCATATTAACGAAGAAGAAAAAGGGGGAAAGATCCCCCAGTTGTACCTAAATAAATTGCGGAATTAGGACTTATTGAATTGCTCGATCTAGTTCAATTTCCACAGGCTGCACATTCCAAATATCTCGGCAATACTCGGCAATTGTGCGATCGCTAGAAAACTTACCCGAACGGGCTACATTCAGAATGGTCATCTTGGTCCAATGATTTTGATCCTGATAGGTGTGACTTACCTTTACTTGACAGTCAACGTAGGATTGGAAGTCAGCAAATAGCATATAGGTGTCATGGTGAATTAGCGAATCCAATAGCGGCTTAAACAATTCAGTATTGCCGCCAGAGAAATGACCAGAAGCAATCCGTTCAATCACTTCAGACAATTCCGAACTCATATATTCCATAGGATTATAGCCATGCGCTTTCTTAGCATAGACTTCTTCAGTAGTAAGCCCGAATAGGAAGAAATTCTCTTCTCCTACTTCTTCTCTAATCTCCACATTTGCTCCATCCAAAGTACCAATTGTACAAGCGCCGTTCATCATAAACTTCATGTTGCCTGTACCCGAAGCCTCTTTGCCAGCAGTAGAAATCTGTTCAGATAAATCGGCAGCAGGATAGATTACCTGTCCTTGGGATGCACTGAAATTGGGCAAGAATACCACCTTCAAACGACCCCGCACCGCAGGATCACGATTCACCACATTCGCAACCGCATTAATCAATTTGATAATCAGTTTCGCCATCACATAGCCAGGTGCAGCCTTCCCACCAAAAATGAAAGTGCGAGGTACCACTTCCATATCAGGATTTTTCTTGATGTGATTATAAAGCGCGATTACCTGCATGATTGCTAGATGTTGACGCTTATACTCGTGGATCCGCTTCACCTGAATGTCAAACAGAGAATCGACACTTACTTCAATTCCAGTACATTTGAAAATATAGTCTGCCAGGTCTTGCTTATTTGCTCGCTTGATTTCTCGCCAGCGATCGCAGAAATTTTGATCGCCGATAAACTGCTCCAATTGGCGTAAATCCTCCATGTGAGTCAGCCAACCATCGCCAATTTTTTCGCTAATCAAAGCGCAGAGGCGAGGATTACTCAACAACATCCAACGACGGGGAGTCACGCCATTAGTTTTATTATTGAACTTCTCTGGGAAGAGCTTGAAGAAGTCCTTCAATACGTCTTTTTTTAATAGTTCAGTGTGCAAAGCTGCTACGCCGTTAATTGCATGGCTACCCACACAGGCTAGGTTTGCCATTCTCACTTGGTTCTCGCTCCCTTCTTCAATTAGCGAAAGACTACGAAGCAAATGCTCATCGCCTGGATACCAAGTTTGGACATCTGCCAAAAAACGTTGATTGATTTCATAGATAATCTGCAAATGACGAGGCAGAAGTGTGCCGAAGAGATTAACGCCCCATTTCTCCAAAGCTTCAGGCATCAATGTGTGATTGGTATATGCCAAAGTCTTTTGGGTAATCCGCCATGCTACATCCCAATCTAAGTCATGTACATCAACTAGCAATCGCATTAGTTCAGCAATACTAATAGCGGGATGAGTATCATTTAATTGAATAGCAGCGTGTTCGCAGAGATTCTCTAGGGACTTATTTAAAGCTAAATGGCGGCGAATAATATCCTGAAGTGAGCAAGAGACAAAGAAGAACTGTTGTTCTAAGCGTAATTGTCGACCTTGGGGCGTGTTGTCATTGGGATAGAGTACTTTGGAAATCGTTTCAGAACGCATTTTGCTAGAAACTGCACCATCGTAGTCGCCTGCATTAAATGCTTGGAAGTTGAAGTCTTCGCCTGCTTCGGATTTCCAGAGGCGCAAAGTATTGACGGTGTTGGTATCGTAGCCAGGCACGGGGGTATCATGGGGAATGCCAATTACGGTTTGAGAAGGAATCCAGCGCACATGTTCCCGACCTTTATCATCGTGGTAAGTCTCGGTGTAGCCGCCAAATTTCACGTCCACCGTGCCATCGTAGCGCACAATTTCCCAAGGGTTGCCACCGCGTAGCCACTTATCAGGAATCTCCACTTGCCAGCCATCTTGAATCGATTGATTGAAAATACCAAATTCGTAACGAATGCCGTAGCCCATCGAAGGAATCTTTAGGGTGGCTAAGGAATCCAAGAAACAGGCTGCTAGTCTACCTAAACCACCATTGCCCAAGCCAGGATCGGGTTCCTGTTCTAGCAAGTCTTCTAGGTCTTGACCCGCCGCCTTGACTGCATCCCGTACGGATTCATAGATTTCGAGATTGATCAAGCTATTACCCAGGTGTCTACCCATCAAAAATTCGGCAGATAGATAATAGACATACTTTACGTTTTGCTCGGTGTAGGTCTCTAAAGTTTTTAGCCAACGTTGTAATAGGCGATCGCGCATGGTGTACGCCAACGCCATATAAAAGTCATGGTTTGAGGCGATCGCATTGTATTTGCCTTGAATATAAAATAAATTGTCTTCAAAGGCGCGCTTTAAAGTATCTACACTCAAGCCTGTGCGATCGTCTTCGATTAAGGTTGGACAAGAGGGATCGACAGTTTGGATCGGGATCATAGTATGAGTTTTCCTATGTTTCAGAGGTTTCGTGAAGGCAAATTTACGAGATATGAACCATTATGCTTTCACTTCGCCCCATTGTAAAATTCATTAAGCTTTAATAAAGATAATTTGATAACATCTTGGTCTTTCTGGTGATTAAAAGTTAAACCTGTAGCTAAAGCTGTTGTTTATCTCTTTTCTGCAAGAAGACCCCCGA
>JBBRVV010000055.1:0-9154 GCA_038246525.1 Pseudanabaenales cyanobacterium | reverse complement strand
GATCGCTAATGCTAAGATTACTGCGAAGTTAAGTTGATTTGCCTGGTTTAGCTGAGTGATGAAAAAGTCTTTTTTGCTGATTGGCGTGGGTGTGGCAGCGATCGCTGTGGGCATGGGTACGGGTTTAGGTTTCGCCTATTTGGGCATGAATCGCAAAGTAAATACGGTGAGCACAATAGAATCTCTTCCTATCGGTTCCCTTTGTCAATTTAATGCCTTAGATGGTGTAACTGAGTCCCTAAATCAAGTCAAGGCTGTCAACGCGATCGCTCATGATCCATTGCCGATGGTTGCAAGTTTAGCTAGTCAAATCAAGCCCGATTTTTTGATTCAACTTACACCAGCTACTTTCCCGAAGATTAGCGATCGCGCTCGCCAAGCAAAAGTGCCGATTTTGATGTATCACGACATCTCAGAGAAGAAAGAAGTAGATTGGGATGTCACACCCCAAGAGTTGGCGCAACAGTTTCAAGAGATTAAAGATCAAGGACTTACACCAATTACCTTAGAGCAGTTAGTCAACCATTTGAAAACTGGAGCAACCCTACCAGACAAACCAATTCTGTTAACCTTTGACGACAATTATTTAGGACAGTACAAGTATGCTTTCCCTTTACTGCAGCAGTATCGTTATCCCGCAGTCTGGTCAGTACATACCGCCTATGTGGGCAGTAAGAGCGGCAAACCTAAAGCCACCTGGGAGCAACTGCGGCAAATGCAGCAAAGTGGATTAATTACGATCGCTTCGCATACAGTGAATCACTTCAATCTCACCAAAATTAGTGAATCAGAAGTAGATAAGGAGCTAAAGGATTCCAAAGCGCAATTAGAAGCGAATTTGGGCATTAAAATACGCTATTTTACCTATCCTGAAGGTTCCTACGCTTCCTATATCACTGAGAAAGTAGCAGCCGCAGGTTATGAAGCCGCCCTGAGCATGAGCCTTGACCCTAACCAAGAGCGCCCCGCCAATGACTCCGAGGACTTACTTTCGATTATGCGTTACGGTGCTTCCCGATTCCAGGATGCGATCGCAATTTCATCGGCGGGTAATTCTTCTTCTCCTTCGTTTTTTAGCCCTGCTATCAGTCGCAACCCTGTAGATTTTACTCAGCCTGTGCAATTACGCAAAGTAACGATTGATAAAATGCCGCTAACCCTAGTTTATGGTGGCAAACCAATTACGGTTCATGCTGATCGCCGTGCTGCCGTGGAAGAGATCAAGCAAAAAACCGAGGCGATCGCGGCGGTAGATGGCGCATTTTTCTCGCTCGAAAGTTTAGATAGCAACCAAATGATTGGGCCAGTGCTCAGCCAAGTTTCCAGTAAGGCGGGGATTTTTGATCCTGGTAGAAGTGGTGAGAATCCTTTACTTAAGGGTCGTCCCTTGGTTTTAATTAGTAATAAAGAGATAAAATTTATACCCTACGATCCTGCTAGGCACTCGACTATGGAACAAATTCAAGCCGAGTTGCCCAATGTGACCGATGCCTTCGTGGGAGCAGGTTGGCTAGTACGCAACGGTAAGCCCCAAACTGCCGCTAGTTTTGGCAGACTCTATGGTTTTGATGCTAATCGCGATCGGGCTTTCTGGGGCATAGATCGCACAGGTCGCCCTGTAATCGGCGTAACTATGGAAATGATTGATTCGGTCAGTCTGGGTGAAATTTTGACTAAGGCGGGGCTGCATGATGTGGTAATGCTAGATTCTGGTGCTAGTACGGCTTTGGCATACAGAAACAAATCGGTAATGGCTTATACTCCCCGTCCTGTCCCCCATATTGTCGCACTGCTGCCGCCAGATCCTGCACCGATTATAGAAACTGCTGCGACTGAGAAAATTGCTTGCCCCGCTCCAAATAAAACTTCGACAAAATTACCTTAAAGTACACCTTTAGAGCTAGGAATATTGCCGCCACGTCTAGGATCAAGCTCAGTTGCCATGCGTAATGCCCGTGCAAAAGCTTTAAAAGTTGCTTCAATAATGTGGTGCGAATTGATCCCAGCTAATTGCCTGATGTGTAAAGTGATCTGAGCGTGGTTCACTACCGCCTGAAAAAACTCGCGCACTAGTTGGGTGTCATAATTGCCGACTCTTTGGGTAGGAATTTCTAAGCCATATACCAGGTAAGGACGACCCGAAAAATCCAACACTACCTGCACCAGGGCCTCATCTAAGGGGGCAACAAAGTGTCCAAATCTAATTATGCCTTTGCGATCGCCCAAAGACTGAAACAAAGCTTGCCCCAAGGTTATGCCCACATCTTCATTAGTATGATGGTCATCGATATACAAGTCGCCCTTAGCTTTAATATCTAAATCGATCAAGCCGTGAGCGCAAATTTGCTGCAACATATGATCCAAAAAGGGAATGCCCGTATCTACTTCGCCCTTACCCTTGCCATCGAGGTTGAGATTGACTAATACACTGGTTTCCCCTGTTGAGCGGCGCACTTGGGCGATCCGATTTTGATAATTTTGAGCAAGATTTTCCATAAAAAATAAGTAATGAGTTATTCAAAAATCTGAGAATCTGCGGTTTCTAGATCTGGCGTTTCGGCAATTGGTGGAGATTCAATCAGATCCTGCTCTAGGTTTTGGCAGAGGGTTTGTAAACTAATGCGATAGATGTGGGGCCAGCCGCCATTGGCTTCAATCTCTAGTAACAGATTGAAAAGATTATGCCGTGCGGTAGGTAAGGCGGGCATGAATAAATCTTCGCAAATTTGTCTGTGGGTTTTTTCCAGCGATCGCAAAATATGTAACAACTTGGTCGGATCTTGGGCATTTTTCGTTGCCAAAGTAGAAGCTTGCTCCATCCAGCCATCTAACTGGACAAATTCATCCTGATCAATCTCTAGCAAAACAATGCTCCCCTGCGCAGTAAAATGATATTTAGAAAAGTTAGCTAAAGTTGCTTTAAGTTAGCGGTTTTAATCAAATATATCTAAGTTATCAAAAGTTATTTAAGGTCATCTATGCGCCATTCATCTTTAATTAAAATTATCTTAGCTTTTTGTGCCAGTGTTTTTCTTGGCTTTAATTTCCTCGGGATGCAACCTGCGATCGCTGGTACCAATTTACCGCTCACCTACGATCAAATTCGCAACACGGGGTTAGCAAATACCTGCCCTGATATTTTAGGCGCTTCACGCGGACGCGGTATGATCCCGATCAAATCTGGTGAAAGTATAAAAATTACCAATCTCTGCCTCCAGCCTACTAACTTCTATATCAAAGAAGAAAGTACCAATCGCCGTAAAAAATCAGCCGAGTTTATTGCCAGCAAACTGCTGACCCGTGCAACTTCTAGTCTTGACTATGTAAAAGCCACGGTCACCGCCCAACCCGATGGCAGCCTCTTATTTGAAGAGAAAGAAGGTTTAGACTATCAACCGATTACCGTGCAAATGCCTGGGGGCGAAAGAGTAGCTATTCTATTCACGATTAAGAACTACACTGCTACTACCGAGCCTGGCTTAAATGGGATCACTACCTCCACTGACTTTGAAGGCGAAACCTATGTACCTACCTACCGTGGCGCAAACTTTATTGATCCTAAAGGTCGTGGTTTAGCGATCGGCTACGATGCGGCTGAGGCATTACCTGGAAAGCGTGACGAATTTAGCAAATCCATTAAGAATGACAGCACCTCTAAGGGCAAAATGAGTTTGCAGGTTGCTAAGCTCAACAGCGAAACTGGCGAAATTGCTGGCACCTTTGAATGCGAACAGCTATCTGGCACTGACTTGGGTGCGGTCGAAGCAAAGGAAGTAAAAATCCAAGGCATTTTCTATGCCAAAGCTGGCTAACTACCAATCACAATCCTTTGTAACTGCGTTTCCCTTGCTTTTAAACGGGCTGGGGAAGAGGTTGCCAAATCATACTGCTCAAAATTCCTTTGTAAAATTTATTATTAATTGGCTTTTAAAAATATGACCACTGAAATCACCAATCCCAAAACTGTCAAATCTGCTAAGCCCCTGGCGGAAATGCTAAGCAAAGATGATGCAGCTTCTGGCAATGAGACGGCAATTCAACTGCACCAACCTGGGCTGCCTGCCCAAAGAGTAGAGAGCTTTCATGAAGCTGGAGCCGATCATCCGATCATGGCGGCACATCAAGTAATTGTCAGCACTTTTTATATGGCTGGAGAGCGCCCCGTTGTGGCTTCGGAACTTGACGTGAAGGATTACTATATGGCAATGGGAAATCAACGCCCTGTAGCCTCTAATCAAATTGACGATACTCCTACCTTGATGGGATTCCTAGATTAAGAGATAAAAGAAACAGCACAAGTATTTGTGCCTTCACCCATGCCCTGGTGATAAAAAGTAAATTTATACTGAGGGAATGCGCCAGACTTTTGCAATACGCCGCAAGCAACCCACAGCGCATCATGATCGCTAGCAGGTAAGTGAAAAAGCCCATTTTGAATCTTTGATTGGGCGGCACTGTGTACTGCTTCCACTAATCGATCTAGGGCTGCTTGTACCAATTCTGGATCGACTTTCGGGCTGGGCTGATTTTCCATAGTTAGAATAGATAAAAATTACACGTATAACAGAATGAGCAGCATAACCATTAAAGCATCGGCAGATCAAGCTAAAACCTGGACAGGAGATGGACTAGCGATCGCTATTTTTGAGCAAACAGAATTTACTTTACCTAAAGCTCTGAAAGAACTCGATCAGCAGATTTTGGCTGAAACCTTGCAGGAATTGATCACCGAGGCAAAGTTTAAGGGTGAAGCGAATAGTTCTGTCCAAGCACGAGTTGGCGGCAAAAGTCAGATTCGTAAAGTTTTGTTAATTGGTTTAGGCAAAGCGGAAAAGCCAAACCTGGACATTTGGCGCAAAGCCTCAGCCCAGGCAACCAAGTGGGCAAATCAAAATAACTGCCACACTTTAGCAATTGATTTTCCGCTCTTTAATCAAGATCAAGCTGTAACTAGCCAAGCGATCGCCGAAGGAATTTTATTATCTAGTCACAAAGATCAGCGCTTCAAGTCTAAGCCCGACCAATCTAAGTCTGATCAGCCTGGAAATGAACCGAGCCTCAATCTGGTTACTTTGCTTAACTCCGCACCCGAATTAGCTGAGCCTGGAATTACTAGCGCCCAAAAGATTTGTAGAGGCGTAGTCTTGGCTCGTGAATTGGTTTCTGCCCCAGCCAATTTAGTTACACCTCAAACTCTAGCAGACACCGCCCAAGCGATCGCTTCTGAGTATAGCCACTGTATGCAGGTACAGATTTTGGAAAAAGAAGAGTGTGAAAAGCTAGGTATGGGTGCATTTTTAGGTGTTTCTCAAGCCTCCGATTTGCCGCCAAAATTTATTCATCTTACCTACCGCTCTGGCAACGAACCAAGATCCAAACTAGCGATCGTCGGCAAGGGTTTAACCTTTGATTCGGGTGGGTTGAATATCAAAGCAGGGGCTGGCAGTAGTATCGAACTGATGAAAATTGATATGGGTGGCAGTGCTGCCGCTTTGGGTGCGGCGATCGCGATCGCGCAAATTCAACCTCAATCTTTGGAAGTCCATTTCATTATTGCTGCTTGTGAAAATATGATCAGCGCCAAAGCTATGCACCCAGGCGATATTCTCACGGCTTCCAACGGCAAAACCATCGAAGTAAATAACACTGATGCCGAAGGTCGTCTCACCCTGGCGGATGCTCTGATCTATGCGGATAAACTTAAACTTGACGCGATCGTTGATTTGGCTACGCTCACTGGTGCTTGTATTGTCGCCTTGGGCGAAACTATTGGCGGAATGTGGTCAACTAGCGCTGAACTGGCTCAAGCAATTAATACTGCTGCTGAATCTGCGGGCGAAAAATTCTGGCAAATGCCGTTAGAAGATTCCTATTTCGATCAGCTTAAATCCGTAGTTGCAGATTGCAAAAATACTGGCTCTCGCTCAGGTGGCGCAATCACTGGCGCATTATTCCTAAAGCAATTCATCTCTGAAACTCCCGCTTGGGCGCATTTGGACATTGCGGGACCCGTTTGGACTGATAAGGAAAATAGTTATAACAATGCGGGCGGGACAGGTTTCCCTGTTCGCACTCTGGTTAATTTGATTACTGGCTATGCTTCCTAACTTGCACACTTGCTGAAAGTATCATTCTGTAAAGCTCAGGAATGATCATAACTTCCTGGGTTTGCAAAAATATGAATTTTGAATTAGTTGGAGAATTATCTGAAATTGAGACGATTGCAATAAATCTAGGAATTAGAGAACTTAAATCACTAAAAGAAAAATATGGTGGACGTAAATGGTGAAAAGTCAAAGGTGTGGCACTGGTTCAATTGACTAATGGCAACACTCGCTTAGCAGAACTTCATTGGTATGAAACCCACGGCATTGAAAAGCGTAAAATGAAGATCAAATGTTTTTTAGATTGAAAAACCATGACTCAAATATTAAATCATTGTAAGTTTGCAATTTGCATAATTAATGAAGGATCAGATGATCTCCAAGTTTGGAAACTCTATAAACTATTGGACGATCCTAAAGCATTATTAGAAGACTATTTGCGAGTAATTGACGAATCTGGCGAAGACTACCTTTATCCTGCCAATAGATTTGAGATAGTTGAATTTTCAAAATTAATTGAACAGAGAATCCTGGCATCAGTTGTGCCTAACACTTCCTTAAACGGTTGAGAGTCAGAGCGATCTCATCGATCAAATTCCGATTTTCTCGATTAATTAAAGAACCATGATTGATCGCAATTACCAAAGCCAACTCAGGGTATTCTGAAGGTTGAAGGTAGCCAGCCAAGACTGAAATCCCTTGCATAGAGCCAGTTTTAGCCCAGATTCTAGTATCTTTTAGCCGATTTTTTAGGGTTCCATCCACCGAAGCGATCGCTAAAGAGTCACGGAAATTTTGATCTTTTACCATTGCTTGCAGCAGTTTTACTAGATCTTCAGGCAGAATAGAATTGTGTCTTGATAACCCTGAACCATCATAAATGCGTAGGCGATCGCTTTCTATTCCCAAGCTTTGCCAGAGTTTTTGTAACTCACCTGGTTTGATTCTCTGGATTACAGTTTGATAGAGAAGTTCGGCAAAAAGATTATTACTCTCTTTATTCATAGTGCGAATTAACTCTTTTAGTTTGGCAGAGAGAACTTGAGCATAGATTTTTATTTTTGGTTGAGAGTTTGTAATAGTTTGAGAATTGATTCTTATGCCTTGATTCGTAAGTTCTGCTAACAAGAGCCGAGAGAAATTAGTTAAAGGATTTGGCACAGCCGTAGCGCCTAGTTCTGAAGCAGCCTTTATATTGAGAGCGCCAGTAATTTTTAGCTTTTCTGCGGTTAAGTCTCGCTCAACTTGCAAGCTGGATTCTGCTGAAGAAGCTTGGGTAATTGCTTGATTCTCTACTTTCCAAGATAATGCTAATTCAGGCTTCTCCCAAACAAACTTGAGCGGTTTTCTAGCTTCTATGGCAGGATAAATTCGCCAATTTAGGAGATTTCCATTAATCGTAAAACCGTGGGGACTTGCGGCATAATCTTCTTGCAGATCATTCCATTCCCAACCTGAAGGCATTTTGGCATTTAAGCGATCGCTAAATACTACTCTTCCTTTTACTTGTTTGATTCCTTGACTGCGCAACTGACCAACTAAATTTTTTAATGAAGCCGAACTAAAGCTGGGATCACCACTACCCTCGATCATTAAATCATGATTGAGAATTCCATTTTCTAAATCTTCGCCAGCAAGAATACGGGTAGAAAATTGATAATCTGGCTTAAGAATTTTAAGTGCAGCTACAGTTGTGAATAACTTCAGGGTTGAAGCAGGAATAATGGAGCGATCGCTTTGAAAATTGAATAAAAATGTTTGGCTAGAATTCTCACTCTCCGCCACTACCACGCTAACTGAAGCATGACTAAATTGCGGTTGAGAGAGCAAGGGCTGCATCTCTTTTGCTAATTCCCCAGCACAAATTCTAGGCTCAGCCGCAAAACTAGGAAGGGAAGTTTCCGATATCAAGCTAATTATAATTAGCTTTACCAGATTATTTGGGAATGCGAAACTCCACCACATTGCGCTTCACTGTAATCTCTAATTCGCCAAAAAAATCATGCCCTAATAAGCCAATATCTAAGGCGGGTTGAATTGCCACAAATACATTTTTGGCGGTAATATTTGCCACTTCTATACCCGAAACGTAGCCGATTGCGACCCTAGCTCCCCGCTCACTAGCGGTATTTACGCGTGCTTCACCCACTTGACTAATACCCATTGACTGCGCCATTGGTAAAGTAATCACCGTGCCGCTTGCACCAGTATCCAGGATCATCTCAAAGGTTTGCCTCCCATTGGCGGATTCAAAGGTGACATCAATTACAGGAGTTTTGCCTTTGCGACGTTTGATTGGGCTATAGAATACGCCCGATGCTCCCTGCAATGCAGATCTGTCAGATTTACCTGTGCCGCAAAGCGCTCCCAGATCGGTAATTTTGCCGTTTGCCCCTCGCAAGAAGCAGCCATTATTTGACTGAGCGATAGATTGGGGAAGTACTAAATTCGCACCTTTACTCTGGGATAATTTAGTCTGGGCTAAAGTCAGGTCTACTCCTGTCAATAATCCAAAATTCCAAAGGTTTAGAGCGATCGCTAAGCCCAAAATCATTTGCTGATTAAGAATTGGGGTGGAATTTTGCCAGGAATTTTCCATGGATTTAGCTGGTTTCCCCAGATCTATAGGGAGGTTTGTTATATCTTTCAGCCGAGATTTCCAGCATTTTGTCTACGGTCGTGCTTTGGATAAATTTCCGCGCCTCTTCGAGATATTTCAAATTGGGGCAGCGATCGCCTAAAACACAACCATTAACGCAGGCTTCTTTACAATTGATTTCGGTCATAATTAAGCAGCTTTTATGCCAAATTAAAGCATTGATTATAGATCTAATTTTGTTTTTAGAAGTTTAATTTTATTGCGCAGCACTTTTTAATTAAGTACAGGCACCGCGATTAAATCGCTCGCTTCAGGACTATTTTGCTCTGAAGGTGGTACAACTTGCCAGAAATGGGGTAAATGTTCCTGCCAATTTTCAAGAATCATTTTGGCTTTAGGGCTATTGGTGCGATCGCTACTCATTTGAACTAGCTCCTGCAGTTGAGCAATT
>JBBRVV010000054.1:0-9258 GCA_038246525.1 Pseudanabaenales cyanobacterium | reverse complement strand
CTTTGCTAAGCCCATTGTGACTCAACTTGCGCCACTCAAAGAATTTTACTTAGCAGAAGACTATCACCAGAACTTTATTGCGCATAATCCAAATTATCCCTATGTAGTTGCCCACGATCTACCAAAATTGCGAAACCTCCAAAAACAGTTCCCTGAGCTTTACCAGAAATAGTTTATTGCTGGATATTCTGCTTCATTTAGCACAAACCAAGCCTTAACGAAAGAACAAGCGGTATTGCTGAGAAAGTTTAGCCCTCAACCAATGCTTATAGTCAACTCCAAGGGAAGTTCCCCAATGATTTTGTAAACTGAAGAATTAAAAACTCATACAGGGGCTGTGCCCCCAAATCCCTCTATCTTTTTTAAGTTGAAATCTTCTAAAGTAGCTCTCAACCCAAAAAAAAGAGGTGATATTTCTACAGCCTCTAATTCTTAATTAATTTTATTTAGCTTTCATCCGTCTACTTATTCTTGAGGCTTAGTCTGCCAGGGTGCGGGTAAATATACTTTCTTAGCCAAACCTAAAGTCTTTAATAAAGAAATTACTTGCCAAGTTGGATCGAACTCCCACCAACGTAAGCCAGCCTTTGCAGATTTAGAATAGGCGTGATGATTGTTGTGCCAGCCTTCACCGTAGGTAAGCAGAGCAGCCCACCAGAGATTGGAAGAGTGATCGTTGCTATCAGCAAAATTGCGGTAACCCCATTTATGACAAGCAGAATTGATTAGCCAAGTGCTATGCCAAAGGAATACAGCGCGGACAAACACGCCATAGATTAAGAAAGACATTCCCAAACCTTGGGTTGCGCCGATCGCGTAAATCAAAATCGCTAACGGAATTTGCAGAGCTAGAAAGTACTTGTCCAAAAATTTGTAGTAAGGATCAGCCGCTAAATCTGGGGCGTATGCTTTATAGACGTTGTAATCAAAATGCTCAGGCTTGGAATAAATGATCCACATCATGTGACTCCACCAAAATCCTCGTTCGGCTGAGTAGGGGTCTTTGTGAACGTCTTCGGTAAATCCGTGATGCTGACGATGTCCGCCCACCCAAAAGATTGGACCACCCTGAATTGCCAAGCAACCAATAGTGGTAATCGTATACTCTAACCACTTAGGTACATAAAAACTACGATGACTAAGCATTCGATGGTAGCCCAAGCAAATGCCAATACTACCCAGGAACCAATGGAAAAACAGCATTATTCCCAGGGCTTGCCAGGAGAAGTACCAAGGGGCAGCAAGGGCAACTAAATGAATAGCACCAAAGAAAAAGACGTTTACCCAATTTAGTTTTAGGGTTTCGGCGGAAGCGGCAGGAGTAGCAGTAGATGTCATGAAATGCTCACATCAAAAAATTTTCACAGGCTGAGACGCGTCTCTCAAGTATAGACTAACCTTAAGTTGGATAAAGCAGAAAGTGCTAACTACCGAACTTAAAAATTAAGACCTTGGGCAGAAAAAACTTGAACTATGGCGACAATCAATAATAATTATCTAAAATTGAAAGCAGGCTATCTATTCCCCGAAATTGCGCGGCGGGTAAATGCCTTTGTGACCGATCATCCTGATGTGCCAATTATTCGGCTTGGTATTGGCGATGTGACTGAACCTTTGCCTTTGGCTTGTCGAGAAGCAATGATTCAAGCGGTTGCAGATATGGGCGATCGCGCAAAATTCAAGGGCTATGGTCCTGAGCAAGGCTACGCTTGGTTGCGAGAAAAAATAGCGCTTCAAGATTTTCAAGCGCGGGGTTGTGAAGTAGATGCCAGTGAGATCTTTATTTCCGATGGCTCTAAGTGTGATGGCGGCAATATCCTAGATATTTTTGGACATGATAATAAAATTGCGGTAACCGATCCTGTGTATCCCGTCTATGTAGACACGAACGTAATGGCAGGCAACACTGGCGAGATCAATGGGCATGGAGAATATGATGGTTTGGTGTATTTACCGATCAATGCTGAAAATAACTTTACTGCCCAAATTCCTAATTTTCCTGTAGATCTAATTTATCTCTGTTTCCCAAACAATCCTACGGGCGCAACTGCCACTCGCGAAAATCTGCAAGCCTGGGTAGACTATGCCAAAAGCCACCGCTCAATTATTTTATTTGATGCGGCCTACGAGGCATTCATTCAAGATCCAGAAATTCCCCATTCGATCTATCAAATCCCTGGGGCGAGAGAATGCGCGATCGAATTTCGTTCATTTTCCAAAAACGCAGGATTTACAGGAACTCGCTGTGCGCTGACGGTTGTGCCCAAAACTCTGACCGCCAAATCAAGTGACGGCACCGATGTTCAGCTTTGGCAACTTTGGAATCGCCGTCAATCTACTAAATTTAATGGCGTTTCCTACATTGTGCAGCGTGGGGCAGAGGCTGTCTATTCTGAGGCTGGACAGGGGCAGGTAAAAGATTTAATTAGTTTTTATATGCAAAATGCCCAAATTATCCGCGATCGCTTAACCGAAAATAACTTCCAGGTTTATGGCGGCATCAATGCTCCTTATGTTTGGCTAAAAACGCCCAATAGTCTATCTAGCTGGGAATTTTTTGATAAGTTGCTGCATAGCTGTCATGTGGTCGGCACGCCAGGCTCAGGTTTTGGTGCGGCAGGCGAGGGCTATTTCCGTATCTCTGCTTTCAACAGTCGAGAAAATGTGGAAAATGCGATGGCACGAATTGCTGCTAAGTTTGGCTAGTTGATGTGGCGAAAAAGGCTTAGGATACTAAAAGTAAAGTAGGAACCAATCATGGTAGATCGTCCAATTAAGAAAGCAGATCGGCTAACAAAGGTAGAAGGACTCGAGGCTGTACCGCTTGAAGCTGAAACCCATATGTCAGCAGATCCTGAGCAAGCATCTGGGCAAGCCCTTGAGCCAATGGGGGAATCAACAGGGGAGCCAGTGAGTGATTCAGCAAGTGATTCAATGGTTGAGCGAATTTCGGAGAAAAGTGCAGATCCAACTTCCGAAAATCCTCGTAAAGCTCCTCCCGTCAAGCTCAAGGATCGATCTGAAGTAAGTGTAGTGAGAGATCCTGATAAAACTGTAGCCAGAAATCCTCGAAAAAGTTCAGAGAAAAACTCCGAAGGAAAAGAGGATGGACGATCTAGCGATCGCGCACCTGGTTTTAATCCAAACGCTAAGGTGATCAGTGCCAAGGAAAAAGCTAATGAGCGAGGAAGTGATAGAGGTAATGATCGTGGCGATCGCTCTAGACGCAACTCCAGAGATGAGGAGCCAAGACAAGTTGCTAACTTAGCTTTGCTGCGAGGTCCTAGACCGACAAAGCCTAAAGTTGAAGAGCCACCTGCCGAAGTTGAAGCGCTTGAGCCTAGTGATCTGTCTGTAGATGCGATGACAGAGGCTGTAGATACTGAAACAAATTCTGAAGCTGAATAAGCTCCTTTAATATTCAAATCTACCAGCAGAACTCAAATCTACTAGCAAACTGTAAATCAACTGTTCCTAACTTTGTCCAGACTTCCCAATTTAGGGAATTTCAGCAAGCGTCATTAATAATGAAATTATTTGTCTACCACACCCCAGAATTGGTTCCTGATCACGGCTTGCCTGATTGCGCGATCGCGATCGACATTCTACGCGCTACTACTACTATTGTTACTGCTTTGGCGGCGGGGGCAGAAGCCGTACAGGTGTTTGCCGATTTAGAGGAATTACAACGGGTAAGCGCCACCCATCCCCCTGAATTAACCCTCAGAGCCGCAGAACGCGGTGGCGGAACAGTAGCAGGTTTTGATCTAGGCAATTCGCCTTTTGATTATCAGCGCAGCAAGATAGAAGGCAAGCGAATATTTATGAGTACCACCAACGGGACTAGGGCATTGCAGAAGATCCAATCTGCACCTGTAGTTTTGGCGGCGGCGATGATTAACCTTGGAACCGTGCTGGCTTACTTACAACAACTTCAACCTGAGACAGTTTGGATTGTGGGATCTGGCTGGCAAGGAAGCTATGCGCTTGAAGACACTGCCTGTGCAGGTGCAATTGTAGACGGCTTGAAAACTGGGCTAGATCTGCACTTTGGTAATGATGAAGCCTATGGCGCTCTGAGCTTATACCTAACTTGGCGCGATCGCTTAGAGGAATTATTTAATC
Organism: Pseudanabaenales cyanobacterium; assembly: GCA_038246525.1. GTDB lineage: Bacteria > Cyanobacteriota > Cyanobacteriia > Pseudanabaenales > Pseudanabaenaceae > JANRLH01. The sequence goes on along the minus strand of JBBRVV010000054.1, from coordinate 5,133 downwards.
ATGCCAGTCACGGGCAGAGACTACTGGGGCTAAACTGCGGTGCAGACATTGGTTATTGTGCCCAAATTAGTCAATTGCAGGTATTGCCAAAACAAGTTGCGCCTGGAATCTTGAGTATTTAGGTTAATGGGGATTTGCCCAAAATTTCAAGTATTCCTGTTTACTAATTCAAGCCGATCGCTCTGCTAAGGTGACCGAATTATAATAGAGACTCTAGATATGGCTAAAAATGGCAATCGATCTCAGCAAGCCCCAGCAAAATCCTAGTAATTCCTTTTTCAACTGGTTTCGGAATACGCCAGAGCGGGCAATTGATCGTGCTTATCAGGCGGCTGTGGCAATTAAAAAGCTAGAGGATGAATTCTTTTCAGGTAATCCGATCTCGCTTCAGGCTGGCTATACCCCTAGTAACAATAGCTACTTTCGGGCGCAGTTAACCAAGAATCTGCGGAAAATGCGATCGCGTCTAGCGGAATATAAACTCAGCGCCAATTTCCCTTTTTGTTTAGAGCCAATTAGTTTACCCCAGCAACTTTTAGGCAATCCCGTAAATTCCAGCAAAAACAATCAACCAGCGATTGTTCAGAAATTGGCATTTATTGACTTTATACTGGAGCGCTATCAATCTGGCAAAACATCTACCCCACCCACCGCATCTAGTTCCATCCAACTAATAAATCTAGAAGAGATTCAGCCCACTGTGAATATTGGCAAGGTAGGCGACTATTCCTATTTTGGCAAAGAGGGAGAAGTGCAGAAGGAGCACGAGAAGAGAGAAAGGATCATCATTCCAGTGGAGAAGAGTATCTTACCTGGCTCAATAATTCGGACACTCAAGCGGATTCAGAATAGTTTTACTGAGCGTAACTTTCGTACCTATGAACAGGATGTAGTTCAAGAGCTACGTCTATCCCAAAAGCGGGTTAGAGCCGCAATTCAGTTCTTTTCGATTCTGTTGGTATTGTTTGTGATCACTCAGCAAGGCTCCAAATATTTATTATTTAGCCCTTTGGTGGATCATTGGAGTCAGGATAAGCAAATGAAAGTGAGTTTTGCCCCACGCTTAGCTGAATTAGAGGTGGAATTAGTCGAGAAATATCGCAATCTCAAAGTCAAACTGGAATTAGAAGCTTTAATTGCTAGCTTAGTAAGCGGCGAAACTCCTTCTGCTAATCCTGAAGATAAGCCAGAGGAGCCTACAGAAGGCTACACACCAAGTAGTATAAAGGTGAATTTTTTTAAGTTAGTGGCAACTGAAAGCTCCAACTTAGGCGAGAAATTTAAAGAAGAAGTAGTAAATCTAGTGAAAGAAGTCAATTATAAAGAGCTAGAAGGGATCAAAAACGCCTTGGCGGATGTATTGGCTTTAATTGTTGGCTACATTGCCATTGTTGCTAATCGACGACAGTTATCTGTAATCAAGGATTTTGTAGATGAGACGCTCTATAGTTTGAATGACAGTGCCAAGGCTTTGATCTTAATTATTTCTACTGATATTATTGTAGGCTTTCACTCGGCAGAAGGATGGGATGCTTTGCTCACAGGTATTGCCAACCATTATGGACAGCCAGAAAATCGCTTTTTTACTCGTACTTTTATCGCAATTGTGCCAGTAATTTTAGATGGATTATTTAAGTTTTGGATTTTTCAATATCTCAGACAGCGATCGCCTTCAACTGCAACTATTTATGAACAAATGAATCGTTGAGAAATCACTAGATCTTATTTCCATTCGTGGGCTTCTAATTCATTTTTTGGGAGCAGCAGGGTCGCTTCAATCTCTTCTCTTACCGCCGCCGTAACTTCACTATTATTATGCAGACATTCCAATAGAAGTTGATTCCCATCATAGTAATGTTGTAGCACCTGTTGTTGCTCTGGGCTAAACTGCCAGTCATGATTGATATTGCGATGGGAAGTAATTGCTAGCCTTAAGTCCTCTGCCCAAACTTGATAGTGATCCTGCCACCATAGTCTAAATCTCTCCTTTTGGGCTGCGCTAGAAAAATTAGCACTAGGGAACTGATCATATAATTGCTCTAAAGACTTATGCAGTGACAAATCTAGAATCGTCACCAAAATCTCATCTAAAGCTTCGCCGCAAGCGTGGGCATGGGAAATATCCTGACTAACTGTGCAGAGTGACAAAAGATTATCTAAGGCTGCATCCAACACTAGACCTTGATCGAGGGTAGAAGCCAAGGTGAACTGAGAAGCAATATGCGGAGCGCGACTGAGTGCCAAATAGAATGCTCTGACCATGGCAACTTTCGGCTTTTGGGGGGTGACGAAAGACTTCTGACTTGCCCAAGTCAAGAATTCTTGCAAATATGGATCTTGCTGAACTAGATAGTCAATTTGTTTTTTCATTAGCTGCATCAATCCATTTGCACTGCGCAGCATAGCTGAAGTCAACAGAAAAATTTCACGCCAACGAGGTTCAGAAATATGACTAACTAACTCCTGTAGCGACCCACTAAAAGCTAAGAGATTATAGTTTGCCACAATCCTTCTAGCAGTTAAATACTCATGAAATGCTAAGTAGGAAAAAGAAAAAATGCCCTTTGATCGTTCAGCCAGTAGTCCATCTTGAGATTCAATTGATCGCAATACTGATTCGCTATCATATTCAATTTCTTCAGACTCCACCGAGGCATTGGGTAAATGGCGCAAATATGCACCAATATGTTCTTCTAATTCAGGCTGAGGAATGAAGTATTTACCCTCCTCAAAGGTGACAGCGGCAATTTCACTTACAAGCTTCAACTTTTGTGGCAGCAAAAACCCATGATAGATCTGATCTCGCTCTACACCTCTGACTGCATCCCATCTGCCAAGTAGTAAATCTATAGTCTGTCGATAAAATTCACTCCGCTTAAGCGGGAATCCGCCATCACCATAAAATACCCAACAAGCAAGGTGGAGAAATAGCGGTGTATTCACCAGTCGGCGAAACTGCCAGTTAATTGGCTCTTCCAGCTTAATGACAAATTCTGCTGCCTTTGCTTTTCCTTCTTTGGGCGTAGTAAAAGCCACAAACCACTTTTCAGCAAACACGCTAATTTGCTCGGCGGTAAATGGCGCAATTTCAACATCGGTAAATTCCTGAAGACTGAGCTTTTGCGAAGCTGTGCGGCAAGTGACAATAAACTGATTCTTATAATAGTTATTAGAGACGCGACGGATCTCCTTCATAATTGAGGCACTGTCTTGGTTCAGCACTTCATCTAGACCATCCATCAGTAACAGCACTCTACCTTCTTGCAGTAGAATCTCAATTGTATTGGGGTCAGAGATACCTGATGCGGCAAATTCTTCACTGATATAGTTTAATAAATTGAATTCTTTACTTTGTCTAGAGTTCTGGGCAAAAGACGGTAGGGTAATGAATATTGGCACTTGGTGGGCATTAAAAATGCCTAAATTAGATTGAACCGCCAGATATTGCAGAAATGTGGTTTTACCGATGCCAGGCTTGCCCAAAACTCGCAATCTGGAGAATTTCTTCACTGCTTCCATCCCCGAAATTTGACTTTGAGCAATGTCTCCCATGCCGAAACGTTCAAAATGATCTGGGTCAATCTGCTGAGAATTGGTAATTTCTAGCCATTGCTTACTAGCAACCTTTTCTAAAATATTTAGATCGATATAAATGTCATTGATACTGATAGGCTTATTCATATCTAATAGGTTGAGCGTGCCGCACTGAAATTGCACTTTCTCATAGCGAAGCGATCGCACCTTTTTGACTAGGGCTTCAAAATTATTGGAAGAAGAATCATTCGCGCCAAATTCCGCAGGTGGATTATCCGCAACTTCTCGCCAATCAACTTCTAAAATTGTACAGATTTCCACAAATATATTACGATCAACTGGCTTACCAGTAAAAAATCGCCATACAGGCTGTCTGGTTTTAATCCCTACCTCAAAAGCCAAGTTGTCTTGAGTCCAACCTTTTTCAGCAAATGACTTTTTGGCAACTTGGATTCCTGTCGTCGTGGCTTGTAGTGAACGCTTAACCATAAAAATAGCCTTACTCTCCAACTGGAAAGAGTTATCCAATTTTTTCTTTGAGTTCAAAATACTCGGAGATTTAAATCCAAATATTTAGATTTTGTTTGAGTATCTAAAGTATACACTTCTGAGATTAAATATTTTTGTAATTAATTCAAACGTTCATGTCATCAAACTTTAGACATCTAGGTACTTAAATTTCGGTTTAAGTCGCCAATCTTATTTGGCTTGCTTCAATTAAACTAGTAAATTAGTAAGCACACATCTATAATTACTAGTATTCCTAAAATATTACTTGATATGTCCTTTGATAGATTAGGTGATGGATAAAGGAAAAAATACTGTCAAAAGAGAGAAATATCGCGGTTTTCAAATCAATATGGTTGACATTCCCACCGATAGATCGGGGGTCTTCTTGCAGAAGAAAGATAAAAACCAAAGCGGCGCTTCGTCCTGCCACCCTTTCATTTCCGTACCAGCTGAAAACCGCTATACTAAATTTTCTGAGCGGATTTTAGTTAGAAACAATTACCCTATCCTGAAACACAATCTCGCGCATGGGGAAGCAGTTCTGGGCTTCTAAGATTTTAGTCTCCACTTCTTGATGAGCAACTTCATGATAAGCAACTTCTTGATAAAAGGGAAAAGTGCCTACATTTACGCATCTATCAGCCATGCGGTCATGGTGATAAGAAGTAAGACATTCAGACCATTGGTAGTATTGCTGGTGTTCTAGCTCAGACTCTTCAGACTTTAAATTGGCAAGGCTACTAGAAGAATTGGTGAGATCTGGCGGTCTAATTTGTTTACACATATATTTGTGGGGGATTTTTATTATATTTTTTTAAATTAAATAGAAATATTTGAACTTGGAACTTGAAGCTGTTTACAAAAGATGCGATCGCTTAAAATCATACTTACTTCTGAACTGACGTGAATTTCCAATTGAGTCTCAGGGAGAGCATCGAACTGAAATTGCTGATCGGGGAAAATTGCCCGCTCTAGGTAACAATTAGAATTGTAGGATCTAATTATTTGCACCTGTTTGGTACGATTGCAGTAGCACCAAGTTTGAGCATTCAGTGTTTGAAAGTCTAGCGGTAGTTTTGAGTTTTGATT
>JBBRVV010000053.1:0-9266 GCA_038246525.1 Pseudanabaenales cyanobacterium | reverse complement strand
TCTTGAATATTCATCTTTAATAATTCTTCAGCAGAATAACCAAATATGCGACAGGCATCTTGATTGACCGTTAAAAATTCCCCCTCCAAGCTCACAGTTAAAATTCCAGTTGGTGTATTTTCAATAGTCAGTCGTAATAGTTCTTCACTACGTTTTAATGCTTCCTTACTTTGTTGAAGATCGGCGGTGCGCTTGTCGATTCGGTTTTCGAGTTCTTGATTTAACTGTTTCAATTTGGCTTCTGCTTGCTTGAGTGCAGTGATGTCTCTGCCCACCGAATGAACTTCAATCAATTGACCAGATTGATTAAAGATGCCTTGATTAATCCACTGTGTCCAACCTATTTTTTGGTTAGCCCGCTGATCTTGATTTTCCATTAAAAAACTTGAGTCTTGGGGATTTAGAGTGGCGATACTCGATAAGATGTTAGGTAATTCTTCTGAAGGAACAAAATCAGACCATTTCTTGCCAAAAATTTGGTTTGAAGTTAAACCGAGTGCAGTGCATAGGGATTCATTGGCAAAAATAATTGTGGTATTTGCAAGTGACTGCATTACAAAATCTTTTTGAATGTTGACAATTTGACGATAGCGGTTCTCACTTTCTTTTAGATTCCTTTCTGCTAGCTTAAGAAAGATCTCCGCAGATTTACGCTCTATTAGTTCTGATTGTAATTTCTGATGTGAATTAGATTGCTGAATCGCGATCGCTAACTGAGTAGAAACATTCACAGCTAGTTCAATCTCCACCTCTAACCAAGGACGAACTCTCTGATTATCCAGGCTAAGCGCACCCCAAACTGATGAGCCAACCACTATTGGCACAATTAACCAACTACCAGGATACTCTTCCAATAATGCTTGATTTATATTACAGCTAAGCTCTAAATCACTATTAATAGCAACAATTTCGCCTTGCTTCAGCTTGTTCGATATCTGATCACCATAATCGGGAACTGTCCCTATGGCAGTCGGGATTCCTAAATGCTCTCGATATTCAATGATCGGTTTCCAAATTGCTTGCTCAGGAAAATATTGAGTGATCTCAACTCGATCTAGTTTTAGCAGTTTGCCAATACCTGTAGTAGCGGCGGTAAAAATTGTCGAAAGGTCAACAGAACTATGAATAGACTGGAGTAGAAGATTAACTGATTGTTCCAATTGCAGCTTGTATTTAAGTAATTCGTGCTCTTTTAGAGTTGCTTCTGCTTTAATCAGTTTTTGCTGTAATTTAGCTTGACTAATCTGATGGCAAATTGTAGAGCTAAGTAATTCTTTGGTTAAGGTTCCTTTGAAAAGAGAATTTAGACCAGCGATCGCTTTCTCTTCTGAAACTAAAATAATGATTGGAACTGATAATTGATCTAAATGATTTAATTGCGCTAAAACTTCTGCCTTAAGGTCGCAGACAATACAATCTAGCTTGAACTTTAGTATTTCCTCGCTTAAGATCGCAAAATCTTCTGAATTATCAATAATAAATTCTTGGATTTGAAAATTAACTAAGCGATCGCTTTTTAGCCAGCCGCCATAGTCAATCGAGCCTTGACCATCCTTAGCAATTAAAATCTTATATTCAGGCTTTTGCATAAAAAAATTTACCTTGTCTTAAAGCTTGATGGTCGGTTAAATGCTGATCTCTAAGAGTTCCTAAAACCTCTGATATTCCTAAGCTTACAAAGTTTTCACTGTTTGAAGGGGTTCAGGCTTCACCCTATAATTTTGCTACAAACTGTAAAGCCTATTTTAGACCCAAAGTCTTGAATTGACATTAGGAAAGTTAAACTACTCCTATCCCATTGAAGAGATCTATCAAAATGTCAACCTGAGTCAGGATTAATTTTATCTTTAATAATTCAGCGATCGCTATTCAAAAAATAAAATTGCCAGGGTGATAACTATAGGAATTAAGGCGAAACCAACTAAGATTAGCCTAAACCCAGTCTCAATCCTGGCAACAGTGTAAATTTATGGATGAGCAGAAAGATATCTCTAGCCAAACTGCCCAGAAACGTAATCTCTAGTCTGTTTATTTGCCGCATTTTTGAAAATCACTTCAGTGCGATCAAACTCAATAATTTCGCCTAAATACATAAAAGCGGTGTAATCAGAGATTCGAGTTGCCTGTTGCATATTGTGAGTCACGATCAGAATCGTCACCTGCTTTTTCAATTCCTTCATCAACTCTTCAATACTAATTGTCGAAATTGGATCAAGCGCAGAAGTAGGCTCATCAAATAAAATCATCTCTGGCTCAGTTGCTAGAGCGCGAGCAATACACAGACGCTGTTGCTGACCACCTGACAGAGAGAAAGCCATGTCATGTCTACGGTCTTTCACCTCTTCCCAGAGCGCAGCACCACGCAAAGCCTTTTCCACTTTCTCATTAATCACATTGGTTTTGGTAATTCCGCGAATACGCAATCCATAGGCGATATTTTCATAGATTGATTTAGGAAAAGGGTTAGGCTTTTGGAAGACCATACCAATTCGCATTCTTACTTCAATCGGGTCAACATTTTTGCCCAAGATATTCAAAGATTCAAGCCAAATTTCACCCGTGTAATGATTGCCAGGATAAAGGTCATGCATCCGATTAAAAGCGCGTAGTAAGGTGGTCTTACCACAGCCCGAAGGTCCAATCAACGCCGTGATTTTCCGATCTTCAACTTGAAGATTTACCCCTTTCAAAGCCTGTTTTGGACCATAAAAGAAGTCAAAATTACTAACTTCCGCCTTAAAATTCTTAGTCTGTTCTGGATTAGAAGTCATGATCAATTACCACTTAATTCGATTACGGAAATAAATACGCAGATAGATGGCAGCACCATTCATAATTACAGTCAGCAGTACTAGCACAATACCAGTCGCACCTGCATTTAACTGAAAAGCTGGCTGTGGACGAGATACCCAATCAAACATTTGAATTGGCAAAACCGTAAAGTCAGATTTGAGCCAACTGAAGGAGATAAACGGAAACTCACCTTTAATAGGAGAATCAGGTAGGCTCGTGATAAAAGTAAGCGCCCCAATTGTAATTAAAGGCGCAGCTTCACCGATCGCTCTAGAAAGACCGACAATAATTCCAGTTAAAATCCCGCCAGCAGAGGCTGGTAACACATGATCCCAAACCATTTGCCAGCGACTAGTACCAATCGCATAGGCACCTTCTCTTAGAGTTTGAGGGATGGCTTTCAAGGCTTCGCGCGTAGTTACAATTACCACTGGCAAAATCAGCAAAGATAAAGTCAAAGCCGCAGTAATGATACTTTCACCTAGCTGCAACTGCTGCTTGAATAAACCTAATGCCAGCAAGCCGTAAACAATCGAAGGCACACCAGCCAAGTTGGCGACATTAATCTCAATTACATCGGATAACCAGCCTTTCTTCGCATACTCTTGCAAATAAATTCCAGAGGAGATACCAATTGGTACTGCCAAAACCATGGTTACTAGCATCACGGTTGCTGTACCCACACTTGCCACTAAGATCCCTGCTTCTTCAGCTCTAGGAGAAGGCGGTGAAGTCAAGAAACTCCAGTTCAACCTGGTTGCACCTTGCAGAAAAAGCTGGGTCATCAAGCCCATTAAGATGGCAAAGCCGAAGAATAAAGAAATAAATGCAATAACTACAAAGACCTGATCCCAAAGTTTCCGCTTTTTAATCGATGCCCTAAGTACCTGAATATTTTCGATCGCCATAATTTAGTAAACCTCACGATAGCGCTTGATCAACCAGAAACCAAGCAAGTTTAAGCCAAGCGTCATAAATACTAGCGTTAACCCCGCCGCAAAAATTGTATTGTATTCTAGGGAGCCGTGGGCAATATCGCCTTGGCTGACCTGCATAATGTAAGCCGAAATCGTAGCCGCCCCATCTAAAGGGTTCCAGGTATAGGTGGTTTGTAACCCAGCCGCGATCGCTACAATCATCGTCTGACCAATTGAGCGTGAAATCCCTAAAATATAGGCTGCAATGATTCCTGAAATCGCCGAAGGCACAACCACCTGTAGAGCGGTTTGAATCCGAGTAGCACCCACCGCATAAGCGCCTTCTCGCATTTGCACAGGCACAGCCCGCATCGCATCTTCTGAGATAGAACTGATCAGCGGCACAATTGAAATTCCCATTACTAAGCCCGCACTAAGCATATTGAATCCACCCAATTCAACCCCAAATGGACGCAACATGGTTTGTAGAATAGGCGAAACCACCAAAAGGGCAAAGTAGCCGAAAACCACACTGGGCACACCAGCAAGCATCTCTAAAATTGGCTTTAGCCATTCCCTAAGAGTGCCATTGGCGTACTCGCTCAGATAAATGGCAATCACTGTGCCGATTGGCACTGCGAAGAATACAGAAACGCCAGTGGTAACCAGAGTTGGCGCAATCAGGGTAATAATTGCATAATTCTTATCCTCAAACAGAGGCGTCCACTTAGGGTCGGATAGATTAAAAAAATCTCCGAGAGAAACTTCTTTGAAAAACTCAAGCGTATCTCCGACAAGCACCCACATGATCCCAAAAGTGGTGAGTACTGAGGATGCAGCCGCCATGAAGAGTAAAACTTCAATTACTCGCTCCTTGGGCGCACGGAGCGTTCTAACCTGACGGAATGTTGGACTAGATTTGGATACAGCAGAATCTGTAGACATTTTTGCTAAACCGAAATATTAGGAACTCAGAAACACATTTAGAAAATACACGAAAACAGGCTTGATTTGTTGACATTCCCGCCGATAAATTCGGGGCTTTTTGATAAAGGTAGGACTTACGCAGGCTAAATATGCAGATCTCTTATTAGTGGGAGTTTGAGGGCTTCGCCCTCAATTGGGGCTGTGCCCCAAACCCCCCTATTTACCATGTTTGGTTTATTTTTTGCCTAAGTCCTAAAGAGAAAGATAACGCAAATAAATCGATCAGAATCAAATATAAGCAGAAAGGGAAATCAGGTAAAAATTACCTAACTTCCCATTAGTTTTTGATATTTTGCCTTTAGAAACCTATCAGATCAGGATTAAATAAAGTGTTAATTACTCAAACTCACCTAGCAGATTTAAGGGCAGATTGCAAACTTAAACGTAAATTCAAGAGAGAGCAAATCAACAGAATTACTCTTTAGCTTCTCTGACAAGCAACTGATCGATAGTCAAACCAATTTCTTCCTTACCACCAAAAATAGTGCCCGCCTTACGACGAGTAAACTTAGTCATTAAGGCAGTATAAGCCTTAGCAGGGAAAGCTACATACCTAGCTTCCTTACTAAACTTTGCTCCATTCTGCATCAGATAAGATACAAACTTACTCACTTCAGGACGAGCAGCAGACTTAGTGCTGATGTAAATAAATAGGGGACGAGCAAGAGGCTGATAGGAGGCATCCTGAACAGTTTTATCGGTAGGTAATACACCCTCAGTTTTACCAGGAGGAACAACTGCCACTGCCTTAACGCGGGTCTTATTTTCTTCTAAATAAGCTTTGCCGAAGAATCCTAGAGCACCTTTATCACGGGAAACACCTTGAACTAGAACATTGTCATCTTCGCTAGGGGTATAGTCAGTGCGAATTGACTTAGATTTGCCATTGATCGCTTCGGTAAAGTAGTCGAAAGTACCAGAAGCAGAACCCGGTCCAAACAATCTTAGAGGCTGGTTAGGGAAACCAGCACGAACCTGACTCCAGTTGTTAATTTTAGAACCTGGCTCCCAGATACTCTTCAATTCTGGCACAGTCAGCCGAGTAGCCCAGGTATTTTGAGGATTAACCACTACCGCCAAACCGTCATAGGCAATAGGTAGCTCAATGTAGCTGATCCCTTTTTCCTTACAAGCTGCCATTTCTTTAGCAACGATTGGACGAGAAGCATTGGAGATGTCTGTTTCGCCAGCACAGAATTTGCGGAAGCCAGCACCAGTTCCAGATACGCCTACAGTTACCCTTGTACTAGGATTAGCTTTTTGGAAATCACTAGCTGCAACTTCCATAATAGGGAATACAGTACTGGAGCCATCAACTTTCACAGTGGGCTGTTGGGCTTGGGCAGTAAGAGGAGAAATAGCAATTAGTGCACCAGCTAGAAGTGCAGAGGCACCGCTAAGTATCAAGTGCTTGGACAATTTGTTAGCGATCATTGTGGTTTTGGTTGCAAGACTTTAGCACTACTCTTTAACGGTATTCAATCATCAGCCTAAAGTAATTAAAGATCTGTTAAAGCTTTGGTTAAGAATTAGTTAAGATAAGTTTTTTGAGCTTATTTCCATAGACTGAGGAACTAGTACCGATAAAGCTTGTCTATAGGTAGATCTTTGAATTTATCTCTGGCTGAGAAAGACTAGTTTTTGCTTAAAAGTGGGGTATACAAATTAAATTAGGTAACTCGGCTTAATAGAAATAAACCCGCGCCAAAACAGAGAATATTGGGCATCCAGGCAGCCAGTAAGGGTGAAAGAATTTCCACTTGACCAAGCGCGCCGCAGACAAATAGAAGTAGGTAGTAGCCAAAAATAATTACCACACTCACACCAAAACCACGGGCAGTGCTAGTACGCTGAGGTCGCATACCCAAGGGAGAGCCAACGATCGCGAAAACTACGCAGATAAAAGGCAAAGCATATTTTTGTTGTAGTCGGACTTCTAGCTTTCTTACTTCTTTGAAATTGCCAGATTGACGCACTAAAGAAATGTGACGACTAAGCTCAGAGATATTCATCTCTTCAGCATTCCGCTGCTCTTGGGCAAAGTCTAGGGGCGCGCGGGACAAATGCAGGCTCTGTTGCTCAAACTTAAGGATGCTACGGTAGGAGCCAGTTGTGTCGATCACATAGTTAGTACCCTGTCGAAATTCCCAGACATTGGCATCGGGTAACCACACCGCAGACTTGGCTTTGAGAATCTGTTGAATCTGTCCTTGGGAATTATCAATCACGGTCACATCTAGCATTTGTTTGCCATCAAATCGCTTAGCTAGAAATAGGCGAATCAATTCATTCTCCACTTTGCCATTTTCATATTCCACATCGCCATATTGCTGATAGGAAATATTACGGTTTTTGAACTGGGGATTTTCCTGCTTTAGCGCTGCTCGAAGCGTGCTTTTTGCCTGATAGTTGGCGGATGGCACAATTACTTCATTAAATACAAAGGTTAAGCCCGTAACCAAGAAACTCAAAGCGATCGCGGGCGCAATTAGCCGATATACACCCACACCACAGCTTCTAAGCGCCACAGTTTCGCCATCAGAGGAGAAGCGACTATAGGTAAGCAAAGTAGCCAGCAACATCGACATTGGGAAAGAGTAAACCATGAAGCCAGGTAGCTGGAGCGCAAACACTTGTAAGGCGATGAAAATGCTTAAACCAGTATCGGTAATTAAGCGAATCAATTCAAATAGCGAACCGATCGCCAGGGTAATCGAAGAGAAAGCACCTACACCAAACAAAAAGGGTGCAGTCATCTCACTCAGCAAGTAGCGATCCATCAGGGAAATCTGAGGTAACCATAGCCAAGTGTTGGAATGGGGTGAAAATGTCTGATTACCTGTGCCTAGGTTGGGGGTAGTTTGCTTGGTGATGCTCAAGTTAGGTGTGCCTCAGCAGTTGGGGAAATTCTAAGCGGGCTAAAAGAGTTTTAGCTTGATTATTTCTTCTAGTGTAATTATTTCAAGCTGGTCAAAGTAATGCTTGATACTTTCAAAGGCGAAAGTTCTCACCTAGATAATAGCGGCGCACTTCGGGATTTTCAGAAAGCTCACGGCTACTACCTGCGGCAAATATTTCTCCCTCCCGCATGATATAGGCTCGATCAATTATGGCTAAAGTCTCTCGCACGTTGTGATCGGTGATCAAGATGCCTATAGAGCGATCGCGCAGACTTGACATGATCACCTGAATTTCGCCCACAGCGATCGGGTCAATGCCTGCAAAGGGTTCATCTAGCAGCAAAAACTTCGGCCCATCTATGCCAATCGCAAGCGATCGCGCAATTTCGGTACGGCGACGTTCTCCACCAGAAACACGACTGCCCAGCGTATTTGCAACTTCATTCAGGCGGAAATCATCCAAAAGTTGATCAATCCGTTGGCAATGTTGCGATCGCGGGACGGCAGTTTGTTCCATTACCAGGCGCAGATTATCGCTAACACTAAGGTTTTTGAAAATCGTTGGTTCTTGAGCCAAATATGCCATCCCTAAACGAGCGCGTAAATTAATCGGTAAATCGGTAATATTGCGATTATTCAGCGATACCATGCCTTGATCGGGATGCACCAGCCCTGTTGCCATATAAAAAGTGGTGGTTTTTCCTGCGCCGTTTGGTCCCAGCAAGCCCACGATTTCACCCTGTTGCACATCTAAGCTAACTTGGGAAACTACCTGGCGACGCTGATAGGCTTTGCTGACATTTTGAAGCGCAAGTTTCATGGAGTCGGATTAGCAGTCGGATTGGCAGGTGGGCTAGAAGTCTTGCTAGATGGGGGACTAGGTGCTACAAGATTGGGAGCCACGGGACTTTTGAATGCAGGTTTTACCTGTTTTACGGGGGTTGTGGTTGCGGCTTCATCAGGCACGATATAAGTTGACTCTACCTGACCGCTAGTCTCTGGTTTGGCTTCAAACTTCCCTTCATCAATCAAATAGGTGATAGTTTCAGCCATAATCTTATTACCCTGCTGGGTAACGATCACATTCCCAGTAAGAATGATCCGCCGTTCCTTAGAAAAATACCGAGCCTGGGTAGAGGTGGCGACGATCGCTCTGGCAGGATAATTCATCCGCACATTGCCCTTAGCCGTGACTACGCCAGTTTTAGAGTTTGCTTCTTGGGTATCTGCGCGAATGGTTAAAGCAGTATTAGCAGGGGCTGGCTTGGGTTGGGCGATCGCGGTGCTATTGATCAAAACAGCTAGAACGCCCATTAAAGAACTTATTAGCACACTAAGGAGTAAACCTGGGATTTTGACCATAGGACTGCGATTAATAGGGCGGGGAAATTGCGGTTATGGAAGTGAATTAAACAAGTCTAGGATACTCTCAACAATTTCTGTGATACTTCGCCCATCTGTGTAAACTTCGATCGCGTCAATGGCACGAGTAAGTGGGGCAATGGTGCGGTGACTATCTTGATAATCGCGATCGCTAATGCTTTGCATAATGGTTTCAATCTCGATCTCTTTCTGGTTACCTTTGGCGCATAGTTCTCTTTGGCGACGTTCAGCCCTTTCTTTGACCGAAGCAGTCAAATAAATCTTCAATTCTGCATCGGGGAAAATT
>JBBRVV010000052.1:0-9321 GCA_038246525.1 Pseudanabaenales cyanobacterium | reverse complement strand
ATGGCTAAGTAGAGTGTTTTATTAGATATTTTGTAGCTCAATATACAAATTATAGAACAGGTATAGAGTTTTCTACTCACATTACTCTAGTTAATTTGGCAAGTTTTATTTAAATTTAGCCAATTTACCAGTAACAATGTGAGAATTTTATTTATTAAGCAACCATAGAAACCGACGTGAAAGCTCAAATCTCGACTTCCCAAATTTCACAGCCCGCTTCAGAGCCAAGCATTAAACCATCAATTTATGAAGACCAAACCCAAGCGATCGCTAAGCAGATTTTGGCTGCCACTAGGGGGGGCTTTTGGGATCGGGTCAAGCAGGAAATGCGACTGGATGACAAGATCATGGCTTGGGCAATGGGGAATGAGAATTTACGGGTGCAAATGTTTCGCCTAATTGATTGTCTGCCCGCCCTCGGAAATGGCAAGGATAAGGCAGAAATTGCCCGACATATGCAGGAATATCTAGCTAGTGACGGAATAGAAGTGCCAGCCCTGCGATCGCTGTTGAATTTTGGCGTAGACAATCCTAATTCGCCGACTGCTACCATTGCCGCAACCACACTCTCTACCGCGGTTGAATCTCTGGCAAGGCGCTATATCTGTGGAGCCAACTTGAATGAAGCAATTAAATCGATTGAAAAACTCAGACGCGATCGCTTAGGATTCACGATGGATTTATTGGGCGAAGCGGTAATCAGTGAGCCAGAGGCAGAAGCCTACCTAGAGCGTTATTTGCAGATTATGGCGGATTTGAGTGCTAAAGCAAAAAACTGGTCAGAAGTGCCGCAAATTGATCGAGCTGAAGTAGAGAATCTTTGTAGGGTTCAAGTTTCAGTTAAGCTCAGTGCTTTTTATTCTCAGTTTGATCCCCTAGATCCAGAAACTACTAGAAATAGAGTAAGTGAACCTGCGAGAATTTTGTTACGAAAAGCCAAAGAACTTGGTTGTGCTGTGCATTTTGATATGGAGCAGTACGCCTATAAGTCCCTCACCTTGGAGATTTTGAAGCAAGTGCTGAATGAGCCTGAGTTCTGCGATCGCACCGATGTGGGGATCACCCTCCAGGGCTATTTGCGCGATAGTGAGCAGGATTTACGCGATTTAATTATTTGGGCAAAGGAGAGGGGCAAGCCTGTAACTGTGCGTTTAGTGAAAGGCGCTTACTGGGATCAAGAAACGATTAAGGCCTATCAAATGGGTTGGCAGCAGCCTGTTTATAGTCACAAGAGTTCGACTGATTATAACTATGAGCGCTTGGTAGAGATTCTGTTGGAAAATCATCAGTATCTCTATGCCGCCGTTGGTAGTCATAATGTGCGCTCTTTAGCCAAAGCGATCGCGATCGTCCAAGCCCTAAAAATTCCCCAACGCAACTTTGAAGTGCAAGCTCTCTATGGCATGGGGGATAAATTTCTGAAAGCGATCGCCGACATGGGTTATCGGGTACGGGTTTATTGTCCCTTTGGTGACCTGATCCCAGGCATGTCTTATTTGATTAGAAGGCTATTAGAGAATACGGCTAACAGTTCGTTCTTGCGCATGAGTGTCAAAGAATCCCTACCTGAAGCTGAGTTACTTGCTGCTCCGACCTTAGAAACTAGCGATGGTAAAGATACCAAAGTTTGGTTTGAAGGCTTCACTAATGCTGCTGATTTGGATTATGCCGATCCTACTAATCGCAATGCTCAAGCTGAAGCAATTTCTCAAGTACTTTCTG
The DNA here is from genome assembly GCA_038246525.1 of Pseudanabaenales cyanobacterium. Lineage (GTDB taxonomy): Bacteria > Cyanobacteriota > Cyanobacteriia > Pseudanabaenales > Pseudanabaenaceae > JANRLH01. Next base: position 7,599 of record JBBRVV010000052.1, on the reverse strand, counting down.
AATTTGGCAAAACCTATGGGCCAGTAATTAATGATCAACCAGTAGAAGTGGCTAATTTTGTCGATTCCTTTAATCCTGCCAACTTCAGTCAAGTGGTGGGCAAAATCGGTTTAGCAAATATCGAACAAGCTGAACAAGCGATCGCCGCTGCCAAAAAAGCCTTCCCAACTTGGAAAAAACTCTCTGCTACTGAACGCGGAAATTATTTGCGAAGAGTAGCGGAGATTATGGAAGAGCGAAGAGAAGAGCTAACCGCTTGGATTTTGTGGGAAGTGGGTAAACCAGTGCGCGAAGCAGATGCCGAAGTCTCCGAAGCGATTGATTTCTGTCGTTACTATGCTAAAGAAGCGGAACGAATCATGTCGCCAACTAGCGATCGCGCTTTTCCAGGTGAAGACAATACCTATATCTATCAACCGCGTGGGATTAGCTTAGTGATTTCTCCTTGGAATTTTCCGTTAGCGATCGCGATGGGTATGAGTGTGGCGGCGCTGGCGGCGGGAAATTGTGTAATTCTCAAACCTGCCGAACAAGCTTCGGTAATTGGCGCAAAAATCATGGAAGTGCTGCAAGCGGCAGGCCTTCCCCCAGGCGTATTCACCTATCTACCAGGCAAAGGTGCTCAAGTTGGCGCTCATCTGGTCACACATCCTGATGTGCATTTGATTGCCTTCACAGGTTCTCAAGCAGTTGGTTGTCGGATTTATGCGGAGGCGGCAATTTTGCAACCCAAACAAAAACATCTGAAGCGGGTAATTGCGGAAATGGGCGGCAAAAATACAATTGTGATCGATCATAGTGCTGACCTAGATCAAGCAGTGGTAGGTGTAATGCAGTCCGCTTTTGGTTATGCAGGGCAAAAATGTTCGGCTTGCTCGCGGGTGGTGGTGGTTGAAGCGGTATATGAGAATTTCTTGGCTAGATTAATTGAATCTACGCGATCGCTCAAGGTTGGAGATCCATATTTACCAAGCACCAAAGTTGGTCCCGTAATTGACAAGGCGGCTCAAGCCAATACCTTACGCTACATTCAAATTGCCAGAGAAACAGGCAAAATCGTTTTAGAAATGCCCGTACCTGAGCATGGCTACTACATCAGCCCCACGATTGTTACCGACCTTGATCCCCTGGGTGTAATTTCCCAAGAAGAGATCTTTGCCCCAGTTTTAGCTGTCCTGACTGCCCCAGATTTTGATCAAGCTCTAGCGATCGCTAACAACACCGACTATGCGCTCACAGGTGGCTTGTATTCTCGTACTCCATCTCATATCGAACGTGCCTACCAAGAATTTGAAGTGGGTAACCTCTATATCAATCGCGGCACTACAGGCGCATTAGTAGATCGCCAGCCCTTTGGCGGATTCAAGCTGAGCGGCATTGGCTCCAAAGCTGGCGGTAGAGATTACTTACTCCAATTTTTAGAGCCGCGCGTAGTTACGGAAAATACCCAGCGCCAAGGTTTTGCCCCATTAGACTTGATTGAGTCAAAGAATGATTAAAATTTAATATACATTCCTTCAGTTTGATTGTCTCTGACTATCATATAAGTAAAAATTATACCCTGCTTGAAGTAATAATCAAAAACTCATTAATCTTAAGAAGATTTCTGTGACCAGGATTCATAGCCTGAGAGTGTTTCAACCATTATCATCCAAATTAAATAACTAAAATCGACATTTATCAATAGCGCCAACTATTTTTAACTAGATATTACCTAAGTAATGAAGAAAGACTATGATGCGATAACGAACCAGAAGAATGCAGTTTAGCTGGGCGGTCAACAACTTCCCTACAACTGCCTCTCTGAATCAATTTGTAATTGCATATTTTATTATTTCTCCCTATTTTTGATTGAGGACAAACATGGCTAAGTTCAAAGTACGTTTGGTTAATCCAGCCGAAGATCTTGATAAAACGATCGAAGTAGCAGGCGACGAGTATATTTTAGATGTAGCAGAGGCTGCTGGTATTGATCTTCCTTACTCTTGTCGGGCAGGTGCTTGCTCTTCCTGTGCAGGCAAAGTCACCAGTGGAGAAGTAGATCAGGCTGATCAGTCTTTCTTGGATGATGAGCAAATTGAGGCAGGCTATGTCTTGACCTGTGTTGCTTATCCTACTTCCGACTTGGTAATCCAAACCCACCAAGAAGAGAATCTCTACTAAAAGTTGCGCTTAGATTTTTTAGGGCTTTTGCTTTTGCCCCTTTGCTTTTGCCCCTTTATTTTTTCTAAGTCCAAACTACTTAACCTCGCCTCTATATGAGACGGGGTTTTGTTTATGGCTGCTTAGTTTAAAATATTAGCTAAATCCAAGCGAGAAAAGTTATGTTAGCGATCGCTCAAAAACCTATATCCTGCGCCGAGTATCTCACTCAAGAAGAGCAATCTGAAATTAGACATGAGTATATTGATGGAGAAATTATCAGCATGGCAGGCGGACTACCAAACCACAATCAAATTTCTAGTAATCTCTGTGTAGCTTTAGGTTTTGATCTAAGGCGGCAGCCCTATCGTGTATTTGTAGCAGATCAACGCCTTTGGATTCCTGAAAGTAAAATTTATACCTATCCTGATGTGATGGTAGTGGCAGGAGAAATAGAATTACAGGCAGGGCGCAGAGATACGATTACTAATCCTGTGCTGATTGCTGAAGTTTTATCTGAATCCACTGAGAAACGCGATCGCACTACTAAATTTAATTCCTATCGTTCTATTCCTTCTTTTGCTGAATATCTTTTGATTTCTCAAGAACAGATTTTGGTTGAACATTTTAGGAAAGAGATCAGTAGCGAAGAGGGCAGGACAGAAAGCGATCGCTGGATTTATCAGAACTATGACCAACTCGAGTCAGAGATTACTCTTAGCTCAATTCCAGTAAGTCTCAAACTCGCTGCTCTCTATGACAAAGTTGACTTTGAGAAGTCTCAGCTCATAGAAGATTAGTTGCGAGGTCAAACCATCTTTCTGACAGATTGATTTGAAGAATGTTAGCCTAAAAATATCTGCCTGAAAAACATCTGACTGAGAATTAGGAGTATAACAAAACTATGAATCGTAATCTTTTTATTATCACTTTAGTATTGATTACTTTAATGTCTCTCGCAGCTTCTTTGCCTGACAGTTTCTATAAATCCGATCCCAAGTTGTTTTTGCAGATTACGGCTGCATTCGTTGCCCTGGGCTTTCTAGTTTTAGGAATGTACTTCTATATCTAGCTTGAGATGCTATTTTCCTTCTTCTATTTCTTTCTGCATTTTGGCAAACTCCTGATCAGCATAATCGGTTTCAGTTGTATAAGCTAAATTCTCACGGTCAATCACTTCTTGGGCGATCGCTTGTTGTCTGGCAAAGTCTAATTTTTGTTTTAGCTCTGGATCAGGACTAGCCAAGACTTGAGTGCGGGCCAATCGCTGTTGATTTTTCTGTTCAATTTTACCATTCAATAATTTTAAGACCAAAAAACGCACTGCAGGAACTGTAAGGAAGAGAATCGCATAGCCCAACAGGAAGCCATAACTAGCCGCGATCGCCCCCAAAGCTCCACCTGTCGCAATAGTCGCAATTACGCGGGGATCTTGCAGTAAATTTCCTAGAACTAGCGCACCGCCTAAATAGAAGATACCTAAACCAATCGAAATCCCAACTTTCCCCGCACGGCTGAATGCCCAAGTATTTTCGTGTAAATAGACCGAGGATGCTTGAGAATTGCGCTGCTCGGCTACCTTTTGCAAATCTGGGAAGCTGTAGGCAAGAGTACCTTGTTCGCTCACTTTGGGATATCCATTAAATTTCACCATTACTGGCAACATATAGTCTTCTCTTTCTGCTTGGACTGAATTACCTAGAGTATCCACATAGGGCGCAATCTGTTCAGCAATCACTGTGCCTTGATTTTGACGAATTACCGCAGCGATAGATTGATACCTTCTCTCTTCTAAATTTGGGTTAGGATTTCCATCGCCAAATAGGAAAGAAAATACGCCTTCCAAAAATCCAACTTTTGCCTGAGATTCCTGGGTTTTAGTGATTACTTTACTAGCATCTTGATTGTAATAGCCCTGATTGTAGTAGCCAGGTGAGAATACTGAAAAAGGATTGCCCCAATAAATCCAACCAGGCGAAAAGCCTCCCATCCCATAGCTACCTGAATTATTCGATCTGCCTGAGCCATTACCTCGATCATCATCTTTACTTTGGCTATTAATTGCTAAAATCGCCAGGAAAATCCCCGCTAACACAATTAAAATCGAAACAACTAACATAATGCCAAAGGAAATCCGAATCAGCCAAAACAGCCACTTCCAAATGAATTGCCAGGTTTCTAAAAGTCGCAACTTCAGCGATCGCGCTAACAAGATATTACGCAGATTTCGATCAAAGACGTAGGCGATTTCCCCAGACTCAGCCACCTGCATATTGCCGCCTGTTAAAGTGGCTAGATTCATCACCTGTTGGGAAGCGATCGCTAGATTCAACCCCGACTGTACTGCTACGTCACCCACGGTCACGCGATAATTCAGCTTTTCTACCGCTTCAATTACATTAGCTTGGGGCAACATTACAAAATCCTGGTAAGACATCTTTCCTTATTATGCCCGATAGCACCAAACTAGCGAAAATCTTAACTTTATCGGCTAACTTGCCCTAAAATAGTGTTAGCCGTTGAATATTAAGAATTATTTAAGCAAAGCAACCATGATCGCCCAGCCCCTAGAAGCACTTGCCAATCAACTTGACTACAGTTCCGCAAGCTATCGTGATGCCTACAGCCGCATTAACGCGATCGTGATCGAAGGGGAACAAGAGGCACATGATAATTATGTTCAACTGGGGCAGATCTTAACTGCACAACAAACCGAACTAGCAAAGCTAGCCAAAATGGAAGAGCGCCACAAAAAAGGCTTTATTGCCTGTGGTCGCAATCTAGCAGTTACGCCTGATATGGATTTTGCTCAAATTTTCTTTGCCAAACTTCACGGTAATTTCCAAGCTGCTTTTGTAGAGGGCGATGTGGTTACTTGTCTTTTAATTCAATCTTTGTTAATTGAATGCTTTGCGATCGCTGCCTACAACATTTATATTCCCGTAGCTGATGACTTTGCCCGCAAGATTACCGAAGGCGTGGTTAAAGATGAATACTTACATCTCAACTTTGGTGAAGTATGGCTACAACAAAATTTTGAAAGCGTAAAGGCTGGTTTAGAGAAAGCAAACCGTGAGAATCTTCCCCTAGTTTGGAAAATGCTGAATCAAGTGGAAAAAGATGCGAAAGTATTGGGCATGGAAAAAGAAGCATTGATTGAAGACTTCATGATTCAATATGGCGAAAGCTTAAGCAAAATCGGCTTCAATACCAGAGAAATCATGAGAATGTCGGCAATGGGCTTGGCAGGTGGAATCCTAAGCTAACTCTAGGCTGATCTAACCCAAACTTTCCTAAACCTTGGTAAAATCAAAAGCCGATTTTATCTTTCGCTTATTTTCACTTATCTTTGATTTCCATGCTTGGTTTCTCTTATGTTTGGTCTGTTTTATGTTTGGACTAATTGGACATCTCACCAGTCTTGCTCATGCTCAGTCTGTAGCAAAAGAGTTGGGATTTGAAGAATATGCCGATCAGGGGCTAGAGTTTTGGTGCTCTGCTCCGCCCCAAATCGTCGATCACATCAAAGTAACCAGTATCACAGGACAACAGATCGAAGGAATGTATGTGGAATCCTGTTTTTTGCCAGAAATGTTGGCAGGTAGCAAGATTAAAACCGCAATTCGCAAAATCCTGAATGCAATGGCACATGCCCAAAAGCAAGGAATTGACATCACCGCGTTGGGTGGGTTCTCTTCGATTATTTTCGAGAATTTCAACCTCAATCAGAATACTCAAGTGCGAAACATCAAGCTGGAGTTTGAGCGTTTTACCACAGGCAATACTCACACCGCCTATGTGATCTGTGAACAGGTTGCCCAAGGTGCAAAACTCCACGGCATCGATTTGAGTCGGGCTACGGTGGCAGTATGCGGTGCCACAGGAGATATAGGTAGCGCAGTGTGTCGGTGGCTAGATGCAAAAATGGATGTGCAGGATCTGCTATTGATTGCCCGCAATCGGGAACGCCTAGAAGAACTTCAAGCTGATCTAGGGCGCGGTAAGATCCTCAGCCTAGAAGAAGCTCTGCCCCAAGCAGATGTAATTGTGTGGGTGGCAAGTATGCCCAAGGGTTTAGAAATTAATGTGCAATCCCTAAAAAAACCCTGTCTGGTGATTGATGGTGGCTATCCCAAAAATATGGCAACCCAAATCCAAGATCCTGATGTTCATGTGATCGATGGCGGTATTGTGGAACACAGCCTAGATATTGATTGGAAGATTATGAAAATCGTGAATATGAGCACACCTGCGCGCCAGCTATTTGCTTGTTTTGCGGAGTCGATGCTGCTGGAATTTGAAGGTTGGCATACTAATTTTTCCTGGGGACGCAACTTGATTACCGTGGCAAATATGGACAAGATCGGTGCAGTTTCCCGTAAGCATGGTTTTCGCCCTCTAATTGCTTGAAGTCTATGGAATTTTCTCTCTTTGGTAAGGCGATCGCTTCTGGTCAATTTTTGATCACCGCAGAGGTAGCTCCGCCCCGTGGTAGTGATGTGAGTCAGATGCTGCACCAGGCTAAAGTACTCAAAGGCTATGTGCATGGCATTAATATTACCGACTCAAGTCGTGCAGTTTTGGGCATGAGTCCTGTGGTGGCTTCCTGGTTAATTCAGCAAGAACTAGGGATTGAGACGATCTGCCAACTAGCTTGCCGCGATCGCAACCGCATTGCTTTACAAGGAGATCTACTGGGGGCTTGGGCATTAGGCATTCGTAACATTTTGGCATTGACGGGCGATCCAGTCAAAGCTGGCGATCAGACTACCGCCCGACCAGTGTTTGAATATGAATCGGTACGACTGTTACAGCTAATTACCAAATTTAACCAAGGACTAGATGCTAACGACAAGCCTTTACCCGAAGGTGGAACTAATTTCTTTAAGGGAGCAGCGATCGATCCCCAGTCTGGCAGTTGGTCAGGTTTACAGCGCCGCTTTGAGCGTAAGCTGGCAGCAGGGGCAGAATTTTTTCAAAGTCAATTAATTACCGATTTTGAACGACTGGACAAGTTTATGCATGTTTTGGGCAATCCTAGCCAAAAGCCGATTCTGGCAGGAATTTTTCTACTTAAGTCCGCCAAGAATGCCATATTTATTAATAAGTATGTGCCAGGTGTAAATATTCCTGAATCGATCATTACCCGCTTAGCCCAAGCACCTGAACCATTAAAAGCGGGAATCGCGATCGCTGCCGAACAGGTAAAAGCGGCGCAACAACTCTGCCAAGGCGTACACTTGATGGCAGTTAAAACCGAACATTTGATTCCGCAAATTTTGCAGCAAGCAGGAATTGCTAAAGTAGACTTAGTTTCATAATTTCAAACTCCTATGGCTCGCCGTCGTACTTCCACTAACTTGAATGATGAACCCGAAGCTCCAGCTAAAAATTCAATTGGCGTAAAATTGGCAATCTGGGCGGCAATCTTTGTGATTGGTGTGGGTTTGGGGGCCT
>JBBRVV010000051.1:0-9398 GCA_038246525.1 Pseudanabaenales cyanobacterium | reverse complement strand
CATAAAAATTACACCCTTAATCGCCAACAGAATTGCCAAAAACCAATACTCTTTAAAGCTAGCGATTCGTTTAAAAAATACTGATTTTGCAGTTAATTAGGCACTGCCCAGAAAGATGAATGGGGTTGCGGGCGTAGCCCCCGTAGAGGTTTTTACTTCTTTAATTGATAGAATCATCCCACTATCGTGCAACGCCGTTAATTAATCCATCTGCCAAATCCGAGATTGACAAATAGAATCAGAATCTAAAAGAAGGGTAATGCTACTTTCTGTTGGGCTAAGACCTGATGATATAAGCTTTCTAGCTGCAAAATATTGGATCTAAGGGTGTATTTCTCTAATACTCTCTGTCTTGCTTTCCTTCCCAAAATCTCGCTAATTTCTGGATGGGCTGCCAACATTGGCAGAAGGGTACAAAGTTGAGAAGTGACTTTGCGCGAATCTAAAATAATTCCACCACCATTCGCTAAGACCTCGCCATCTGCGCCTACATCGGTTGCCAAACAAGCTACTCCACAGGACATCGCCTCAAGTAGAGAAAGAGATAAACCTTCCACTAAAGAAGGCAAAATAAATACATCAGCGCCACGCAAAATCTCTATTCTTCGTTGTTCATCGCCAATAAATCCTAACCAAAGAATATTTGAATAATGTCCGTAGAGCGATCGCAGATTTGAACCTAAATGCCCATCTCCGACAATTGCCAGCTTACAACTTTGAGGCAGCTGAACTTTTACCCAAGCTTTGAGTAGAGCTTCCACATTCTTTTCGGGTGCCAGCCGCCCCTGATAGACGAATAACATTTTGGCATCTAACTCAGATTTAACCGCCGAATAGCCAGGCGAGAACTTTTCTATATCTACCCCATTTGGGATTACGGCAATGCGGCTATTGGGAACAGTTAAGCGTCGCAAATATTCAGCTTGAATTTCCGAAAAAATAATTACTTGATCGTATTCCGCCAAGGCTGGGGCATAAATTTGATAGGTGAGGGATTGGGTTCCAGAGGCAAGATTGCGCCGCTTCACATCAAATGGGGCATGGAAAGTAGCGACTAGTGGAAGTTTTAGCTCCGCGCAGATTTCTGGTAATAAAAAATCTAGGGGAGAAAGAGCAAGGGAAGCATGAACTAGGTCGGGCTTGAGTTGACGCAGAGAATCTACTAGGACTTTATTGGCGCGTAAAGAAGGCACAGTATAGATGGTAGAGCGATATAAAAAAGGTAAAGATACTTCTTCTAAATCATCAGTTTGTTCTTGATTCTCCGCATCGCTATTTTCTAAATCACTGGCAAAGTGCAAAAAACTGACTCGATGTCCGCGATCTAGCAGTGCATTAGTAATCTCACGTCCATAGATTACATTGCCACAAACTGGAGTTTTTTTGCCTAACCAAGCGATATGCATGAATCACCTAACCTCACACTAACCTTATCAGCATATAACTTTTTCTTTAGATTTTCAGGTTTAAGTCGCCTCTGTATCCGATGGCTGAATTTCTAGCTAACTTGTCCAAGCCTTTAGGTAGTAACCCAAAATTATTCCTACCCCACCAAAGCGTAAGATTTGCCAGAAAGGTTCTCGAAAACTCTGCCAGGAGATCAATCTGCTTTCTAATTCCACCGAAATTTCGGTCAACCTTAGTTCAACTGTTGCTAATTCTTCTTTTATACCTTGGCGATCGCGCCATTGAGATTGAGCCTTAGATTGAGCCTGGGAGCCTGATTTTAATTGCTTTTGCAACTCTTGCTTCTGTTGTTTCAAAGGAGTCAGATCTGCCTGGGCTATGCGAATTTGCTCATATCTTTGCTTAACTTGGCTTAGCAGTTCTTCAACTTCAGCGATCGCTTGATCGAGTTCTAAATCTGGGGCTTGATTAGATTCAGATTCGGCTTGGGGTGGTAAATCTGGGGGAAGAGGATTCACAGCAACGCAAATTTGGTAGATTGGACTGAGGGTAAAACTCAAGAAACTAATTGTACAAGGATTCTTCGCCATGTCTGCAAGCAAGATGCCATTTAGCCTGATTAGCGAAGGTTCAGAGCGCAATGTTGGTCAGAATAATCAAGCCCTGGTGCTATTGGGATTGGGATTAGCACTACTGATTGGTGTATTAGGAGGGAGAACAGGCTATCTTCAGCTTGCCCAAGGAGAAAAAAATCGTCAACTTGCGGAAAATAATCGCATTCGGCTGATTGCCAAACCACCAGAGCGGGGACGCATCTTTGACCGAAATGGCAAAATCTTAGCCACTAGCCGCCTAGCCCATGTGATTAACCTTTGGCCGATCGCGCAGAAAAGAGATCAGTGGGAAATAGCGATCGCTAAACTAGCTCAAGATTTAGGAGTGCCAGCCAAGACGATTCAAGCAAAATTAGAACAAGAAGGGTATAACTCTCCTAATCTGGTTAGAGTCACAGGTGCGCTTAGCCCCAAGCTGATCACTCGCATTTCCGAGCAGAGCTTAGATTTACCTGGAGTTCAAGTCAATCCAGAGGCAGTGCGAGTCTATCCCTATGGCAAAGTTGCTTCTCACCTGCTTGGCTACACAGGCGCTCTAGATGAAGCTGAGCTAAAAAAGTTAAAAGGCAAAGGCTATCAATCCCGTGATCAAATCGGTAAGGCTGGGGTAGAAACTGCATTTGAATCGCAGCTACGCGGACTTTGGGGCGGGCAACAGGTAGAGGTAGACGCGGCTGGTAAAGTACTGCGAGTTTTAGGACAAAAACCACCAAAGCCAGGAAATCCTCTCTATTTAACCATTGACATTGATTTACAAATTGCTGCCGAGAAAGCTCTGAATGGGATGAAAGGAAGTATCGTCGCACTAGATCCAAATAACGGCGAAGTACTAGCAATGGCAAGCTATCCAGGCTTCGATCCGAATATCTTTTCAGGCAAAATTAGCGAATCTACTTGGGCAGCCTTGCAAACTGAAGATAATCCCTTTCTCAATCGGGCTTTGCGTGGCTTTCCGCCCGCTAGTACCTTCAAAATTATTACTACAGTTGCAGGAATTGAATCGGGTAAATTCTCACCTGGCGATTCACTAGCAACCTATGCTTACTTAGATTTGGGTGGTATTCTTTTTTGGGATCACAACAAGGCGGGATTTGGCGTAATTGGCTTTGAAGAAGCAATGGCATATAGTAGCAATACTTTTTTTGGGCAAGTTGGCAGAAGAACTGGAATTGATGCCCTGGCAGATTGGTCCCGCAAATTCGGTTTTGGCGCACTTACAGGGATTGAATTGCAAGATGAAGAATCGCGCGGCATTGTGCCAGATCCTCAATGGAAGCAAAAGGAATTAAAAGAGGCTTGGTATGATGGCAACACAATTAACACTTCGATTGGTCAAGGATTTCTTCAGGCAACTCCTTTGCAGGTAGCGGTTATGGGCGCAATAATTGCCAATGGTGGCTATAGAATTAAACCTCATTTGCGGCGAGACGATCTAAATGCGCAGGCTTGGCGAAAATCTTTGGGCATCCATTCTTCTACGCTCGAAATAGTACGCAGGGGATTACGGGCAGTTTTAATCTATGGCTCGGGACAGGGATTGAATAATAGCTCAGTTGCGATCGCGGGCAAATCAGGTACAGCCGAAGATCCACCTAGATCCAACCATGCTTGGTTTGTGGGCTATGCCCCTTTTGAAAAGCCAGAAATTGTAGTGGCAGTATTTTTAGAAAATTCTGGTGGTGGTGGTGGTCATTTAGCAGGGCCAAAAGTAGTAGAAGTAATTGAAGCCTATATGGCAAAGCAGCGAAAGTTAAGCAATAAGCTATGATAATGATTATCGTTATCTGAATTGCCATGTCTCACATCAAGATCAAACTAGCAACTTTATTGGGCTGCATAACTGCGCTTCCTGCTTTTCCACTCCTCGCTCAAACCCAAAATCTACCTATGGTTGTTGTCACCCACACTGTACTCTGTGATTTGACAAAGCAAATTGCCCAAGACACAGTGAACCTTAAATGTTTACTTAGTCCTGCCTCAGATCCCCATGTGTACCAACCAAAGCCAGAAGATCGTAAAGCGATCGAGTCTGCCAAACTGATACTTTATGGTGGCTATAACTTTGAGCCTAGCCTGATTAGACTAATCAAAGCCACATCTAATAAGGCTCCAAAAATTGCGGTAGGTGAAATAGCAGTTCCCAAACCACAACAGTTTAAGGATCATGGGAAAGTTGAGAGCGATCCCCATGTTTGGCACAATCCTAAAAATGGCATCGAAATGGCTAAAGTGATTAGTAAGAATCTAGCTACCCTACGTCCAGACAAAGCAGATACCTTTACTAAAAATACCAATAATGTAGTTGTGGGGCTAACCCAGGTAGATAGTTGGATTAAATCTCAAATCGCTACAATTCCCCAGGCTGCACGCAAACTTGTGACTACCCATGATGCGCTTGGCTACTATGCTAAGGCTTACGGACTGCCTGTAGAAACTGCCCTCGGCGGCATTTCCACTGAAGAACAACCTACGCCAAAGCGAGTTACCCAATTGGTTAAGGTGATCCGTAACGCTAAAGTGCCTACCATATTTGCTGAAGCAACCATCAATCCCAAGTTGATTAATACATTGGCGAAGGAAGCTAAAGTAAATGTAGCAAAAAGAAAACTCTTTACGGATGGATTGGGAGAGAAAGGGAGCGAAGCTGAAACCTACACGGGAATGCTAGTTGCCAATACTCGCACAATTGTGGAAGGTTTGGGTGGAAAATTTACGCCATTTAAGGTGAAGTAGAAGCTAAATCTCGACGGTTTGAAATTTCTAAGAATACCAGCAACGCATTGATGTCAGCAGGATTGACCCCGCCAATTCTTGAGGCTTGTCCAATAGTTAGAGGTTGAATCTTGGTTAATTTCTCTCTAGATTCCATTGAGAGCGTTTCCACTTGGTAATAGTCAAAGGGAGTCGGCAGTTTGCGTTCAGATTGGCGCGCAGTTTCGTTAATTTGGTGCTTTTGCCGTTCAATATAGCCAGCATATTTGACTTCTACTTCTGCTGCTTTTTGTTCTAATTGATCGATCTCAGAGTTGTCTAAACCATAGGTTTGTAAGTCGGTATAGGAGATACTCTGCCTTCTCAATAAATCTGCTAAGCTAACTGCACCTTTAATTGCTTGACCACTAAATTCAGCGATCGCGACTCCATTCGGTTCTTGCTCTTTAACTCTAGTAGTATGTAGTCTTTCTACTTCTGATTCAATATTTTTCTGTTTTTGCGTAAATAGTTGCCAACGGCGCTCATCAATTAAGCCAATTTCTCTACCCAAGGGGGTAAGGCGACGATCTGCATTATCAGATCTCAGGCTTAAGCGATATTCTGAGCGACTGGTGAGCATTCGATAGGGTTCATTTAGGTCTTTAGTGCAAAGATCGTCAATCAGGGTGCCAATGTAACTTTGATGACGAGGGAAGGTAATCATTTGGCGATCGCTAGCGTAAAAAGCCGCATTAATTCCTGCCACAATTCCTTGAGCAGCCGCCTCTTCATAGCCTGTAGTGCCGTTAATTTGACCAGCGCAAAATAGCCCTTGAATTAACTTGGTCATCAAGGTCGGGAAGCATTGAGTTGCAGGAATGTAATCATATTCCACCGCATAGGCAGCCCGCAAAACTTGACAATTTTCTAAACCTGGCAAGGTTCGTAGCATTTGGATCTGAATCTGTTCTGGCATCCCAGTAGAAAATCCCTGGATATAAAGTTCAGGAATATCTCTGCCTTCAGGCTCAATAAAGATTTGATGACTCTCTTTATCGGCAAAGCGCACGATTTTATCTTCAATACTTGGGCAATAGCGTGGTCCCTTCGCATCAATGAAACCGCCATATACGGGCGTAAGATGTAAATTCTCGCGAATAATTCGATGGGTTTCGCTAGTAGTACGAGTGAGATAACAATTCATTTGCTCTCTTTCGATCCAAGCAGTAGGATCAAAGCTAAACCAGTTCTGCTCTGGATCAGATGGCTGGGGTTCCATTTTGCTGTAGTCTACCGTGCGCTTATCTACTCTTGCGGGTGTGCCAGTTTTCAGTCTGCCTGTGATAAATCCCAACTGATTCAGGGTTTCGGTCAGCCCAGCTACGGCAAATTCGCCAGAGCGACCAGCAGGAGTCGAACGATTTCCCACCCAAATCAAGCCATTCAAAAAAGTGCCCGTGGTGAGAATTACCGATTTACAGCCATAACCAACGCCAAATTGAGTTTCTACGCCAATTACAGTTTGATGCTGGTCTAGGATTAAATTTACTACCGTGCCTTCTTTGATATAGAGATTCGCTTGGTTCTCTACTACCTTCTTCATTTCTAGGGCATATTCTCTTTTATCGGTTTGTGCCCTCAATGCCCATACAGCTGGCCCACGCGAGCGATTGAGAATTCGCTTTTGTAGATAAGTGCGATCGCTGATTTTACCAATTTCGCCGCCGAGGGCATCTACTTCATGCACTAACTGAGATTTAGCAGGTCCCCCCACCGCAGGATTACAGGGCTGCCAAGCGATCCGATCTAGATTTAAGGTAAGCAACATGGTTTTAGCGCCTAGACGGGCAGCAGCGAGGGCAGCTTCACAGCCAGCATGACCAGCACCCACCACGATCACTTCATATTCGTCTAGGAACTGCACCATAAATACTTTGACAACTTAGTTTTGGAAAAATAGCTTTTCCATTCTAGCAATCTTCTGAAGGCCTAGTTGATTTCCTAAAGGTAATTACCATTTTTTATAGGGAAGGAATTTGCCATTCATGGTTACTTTGACGCGATCGCCCTTAGGATCTTCTACTTTCTCAATATCCAAGGTGAAATCAATCGCACTCATAATTCCATCGCCAAACTTCTCCTGCACTACTTCCTTCATTGGTAATCCATAGATCTGCATAATTTCATAGAAGCGGTAAACAAAAGGATCGGTGGGTACTACTGGTCCCAAACCTTTAACTGGGAAGGCAGTTAATTCTTCGATCAAACTTCGATCTAATCCCAAAGCATTCACTAATTTTTCGGCTTCATCTTGGGAAGCACTAGATTGACCATAGAATAGCGAAGCAATCCAAACTTCATCCCGTCCTAACAAGGTTTCCAAATCAGCGAAGGTGAGATTTTTAGTTTTCTTGGCAGCCAGAAGTGTTGCAGTTATTGACATAAGTTTGGTTAATCTCTTTTTAGTTATCTGAACGTGAGCTAGGAAATTTCAGCCAGCATTTTCTTTAGATGCTTGATCGCGGGGGTAACGATCGCTACAAAATAAGATTCTCGCAACTTTCGTTCAAAATCGCTACCTTTTACATAAGCAATTGCGCCAGCGTGAAGCATAGCCGATTGAGAAGCCCGCAAAGCTAACTCCGAAGCCCCTATTCTGGCTTGAATTACAGACACTAGGACATCTTTAGGTTCAATTTTGCGACCACATTGGATCGTCTCTGCCAAACCATAGGACTGCAATTGCAGTTGGGCTAAATCTTGTTCGAGTTTCTCTGCGCCATCTTCGAGGAATTGATTTACATGACCTTTGCGCCGATCTTCCCTTTGGATCAAGTCAATACAACTACGCACAATGCCCAATCCCATACCCACTTGAGAGAGAATAAAGCCTGGTCGAATGGTTTGAATGTATTGGTTGCAAGGGCGATCGCGATCAGCATCATTAGCCAAAATCCAATCCGTTGGCACAAACATATCCCTGAAGATACATTTAAAAGTTTTAGTCCCTTCTAAAGCAATAAATTCCGCATCTTGACGCAGAGTTAAACCTTGCCAATCTCCACTGATAACCGCCATCAAGTAGCCTTCATGATCTTCAAGTTTCGCGGCGATCGCAAATACATGATCTCGATCAATATTTGAAACCCAGGGCAGCATTCCATTTAAGATATAACCGCCACTGACAGGTTTTGCCGATAGCTTAATCTTTTCGATCCCAGCAAAATGCTTCATGGGATTAGACAGTCCCGTGCCTGCCAACTGCTCGCCAGATGAGACTTTGGGCAATAATTCTTGATGTAGATAGGAACTTTCGCTATTTTGAATGTACCAAGCACAGGCATTTTGACACCAAGCTACAAATCCTGTACTCATACAGACTTCGGAAACTGCTTCAATTCCGCGTAGAGTCGGTAATATGCCTTTGCCAGTTCCACCCCATTCCTTTGAAGTGGCTTGGGAAAAAGCTCCCAGTTCACCAATCCTATGCATAAATGCAGTGGGATAATAACCTTGATCGATTTCCCTAACCTGGGGGGCTAATTCAGAAGCGATCGCTTGCTGCAAATTTTCCCTGAGGTTTCCTGGAGGAGACTTGGTACTGTTTTGGGCTAAATTTTCACTTATGGTGGATTCGTACAATTTGGAAGCGATCGCACTCATTGCTGTTGTCCTATGCTGTTGTCCTAAAATTACTCTCTACTTATTTATCATCTCTGTCTAGATTTCTGTCTAGATTTCTGCCTAGATTTATATTTTGTCCTGATGCTGAGTGCTAGTGGGATGATTTTCTCAATTTGGATAATCAAAACCATTATGGGGGCTGCGCCCCCAACCCCACTCAACTTCCTGGGCAACAGTCTAGTTTTTAGGCTTCCATCTATGCCAAGGTAACATCGACTGCCACTGGATTACGCAAGGTATTCGCAACTGGAGACCAAACATTAGCATGGGCAACCAATTCTTCTAGATCAGCCCGACTTACGCCTTCTGCTTCTAGGTTGACTTTGACCCGCACATCGGTAAAACCAAGTCGCTTATTAGAAAGCTCGCCAATGCCCCAAACGCCAGTAATATTTATGTATCCTTCTAGTTCTAGTTCTAACTTAGAAAGAACGATCCCGCGCATGGTGGCATTAGCGTGAATACCCACAGACAAACAGGAGCCTAAAGCCGCGAGTACCGCCTCTGAAGGATTTGGAGCAGTATCTTCACCCAAAAGGGTTGGTGGCTCGTCAATAACATGCTCTGGTAAATTGCGCACATAGCTTAAATTGCGAAACTGCCCTTCACACACGGTCTTGATTTTGAGCGTACCGATCTTAGTTGGGTCAGCTTTTGCTTTTTCTGCTAAACCAATCAATCCATCTTTGCTAATGGGACGCAATGGGGTAGCAGCATCGGTTTTAGGTTCTACTTGAAGTTCTAGACTGGCACTGGTCATGGGATTAGCTTCCTTTTAGAAAGAACGTTCTATTTGATTAAATCTTACCATTCTAAATATATCTTTAGCAAGAGCTAAACCACGATCAAATAAGGCATTTCTTCCTTGGAAACAGCAACTTAAACCGTAGCTAAAGCAGGCATCTCAATTGGCAAAACCGCATCCCTAGACCATTCATTCCAAGAGGCGAAATAGTTACGCACATCGGTAAAACCTGCCAAAGTCAAGGCAACTAGGGT
>JBBRVV010000050.1:0-9432 GCA_038246525.1 Pseudanabaenales cyanobacterium | reverse complement strand
TATTAATTGCGAATACAACAATCTCCTCTGGACAGCCCGCGAACCAGAAGAAGAAAAAAAATAGGGTTTTAAGTTAAGCTTTTGTTAAAATTATTTCCCTTATATACCCAAAACGGGCGCATGAAAGGATAAACAATCTCTGACCACTTTTTTACTTGGCGATCGCGGATTCCCCTTAATAACTCTTGGTAGTTTTTGAGAATAAAAGTATCTCTTAAAACCTGCCTAAAACTATAGGACTCACCGACTAACCGCCAGCCATAGCCTTCATCTTCGCAACGTCGGCGTAATTGTGAATAAGTATAGTCGTGCGTATGATAGACATAGCCATCTGAATAAACAATTTCTGTACCTTGATGGTGAATTTGACGTTGAAATGCCTTATCCTCAAAAATGCTGATTTTGCCAAAGGGATACTCTTGCCAAACTGAACGGCGAATCGCGCAATTCACGGTAGAGAATCCCAGATTGTGATAGCGAGAAATCCAATTCTTGGCTTCTGAAGTGAAATAAAATCTCTCGCCACAGGATTCCCAAAAGAATCTGCCCATGTCATCTCTCTCCTTAATTCCACCTTGGACTGCGGCAATTTTGGAATTCTCAATCATCGGTTGTACCATTTGATCTAGCCAGGCAGAGTTTCCAGGCGTAGCATCTTGATTGATCAAAATTAAGAACTCCCCCTCGGATTTCTCAATGCCTAAATCCCTAGTTGCACCATGATTAAATTCAGAATTAGGAATCTCAAATAAGCGGATCGGAAATTGAGCCAGAATCTCTAAAGTATCAGGCTTAGAGCCAGAATCAATAATTACAACCTCAAAAGACTTGGCGGTTTGCTGGGCAAAGATTGCTTCTAGAGTTTTCTTTAAGAGTTGCCCGCCATTGTAGGTGGGGATGATGATGCTGACATTCATGGGCATGATTCAAAACTTTTTCTAGGCTACACCATAGCTAGTTTGAGCTAGTTTGTACTAATTTATACATCTGTGGGGCGGGCAATGATTTGCCCCTTGCCATGTAGTCTTCAATCAGTAGTTCCAAAGACTTAATTTTTTGATTAGTTTAAATCTCTTTCAATTAGCGAGTGAAGTACTCTGAGACAGCTTTGACCGCAGGAGCCAGAATTATCACCGCAGCAGATGCAGTAATTACCCCAAAAGCAAGATTACCAATCCGCTCAGATGCAGCAGCCCCACGATCAGCAGCTTTTTGGTAGCCATCGTTAAGTTTCACATACACTTCAATAGTTGATTTTAGGTCTTTAAGATCTTCACCAAAGCCTTTTAGACTTTGCTTAAACTCTTCCTGCTCAACTTCAATTTGATCAAGGCGATCAAGGATTGTTTGAGTATTGTCATCAGACATGGATATTACCTCTAGTTCTTCTCCTCTAGTTCTTCTAAGTAGGTGAGACGATATAAAGTTAAAATCTCTAAACTCAAAATAACTTAAAACCCATAGCGGGGCTACGCCCTGCGACCCAAATCATTATCAGTTTACTTTAGCTTAGCTACTTGGTACTATATCTAATTTATTAAAGCAATTTTGATTGACTAATTTTGAATCCTAGGTCAAGCTGAAATGTTAAGGATACTTTGTAGTGAATTTGCAACTAAATTTTTAATTGTATTTTGGGTATGCAACGATTTTCCCCATGCGATTTAATAAAGCTGATCGATAACCTTTACCTATACAAATCTACATATTTCCCTATCAATCCAGGGATCACCTTACTGTTATCATAATTTGAATCGCGAAAAAGTCGGCAAATACACTCCAGTATTAATACTTAGGAGCATTTCTCAATCATCTTTCGGAAGATTTTTTGAAGAATGCTGTAAGTACGCTCAAAGAACCTAGTGGTCAACTTAGAATAACTAATTAGAAGACTTTATATTTAATTTTTCTTTGTGAATCCTGAGTTTGAGCGTCTCCCCTGATTAATCTGTCATAAACTTGTTACTTTTCTAAACCATTTTCCAATTTAGGAGACTGTTATTTAATGTCCTATTCTCAAACAGCCACCCAGTCTAAGGCAGGCTTTAAAGCTGGTGTAAAGGAGTACAAACTTACTTACTACACCCCCGACTATACTCCCAAAGATACTGACATCTTGGCAGCATTCCGCATGACTCCTCAGCCTGGCGTTCCGCCCGAAGAGTGTGGCGCAGCAGTTGCGGCTGAGTCCTCTACTGGTACTTGGACAACTGTATGGACAGATTTGCTTACAGATCTTGATCGCTACAAAGGTCGTTGTTATGACATTGAGCCAGTTCCTGGTGAAGATAATCAGTACATCGCCTATGTTGCTTACCCCCTTGACTTGTTTGAGGAAGGTTCGGTTACGAATATGCTTACCTCAATCGTTGGTAACGTATTTGGTTTCAAAGCTTTGCGTGCGCTACGTTTAGAAGATTTAAGAATTCCTGTTGCTTACCTCAAAACCTTCCAAGGTCCTCCCCACGGGATCGTGGTAGAACGCGACAAGTTGAACAAGTACGGTCGTCCTTTACTTGGCTGCACGGTTAAGCCTAAGTTGGGTCTTTCGGCGAAGAACTATGGTCGGGCGGTATACGAGATTCTGCGCGGTGGTTTGGACTTCACCAAAGATGACGAGAATATTAATTCCCAGCCTTTCCAAAGATGGCGCGATCGCTTCCTGTTTGTAGCTGATGCAATTCACAAAGCTCAGGCAGAAACTGGCGAAGTTAAGGGTCACTACCTCAACGTCACTGCTGGCACCGTGGAAGAGATGTTCAAGCGGGCCGAATATGCTAAAGAGCTAAAAATGCCAATCATCATGCATGATTACCTCACCGCTGGTTTCACTGCCAACACTTCTCTATCTCGCTGGTGTCGTGACAATGGCATGTTGTTGCACATTCACCGAGCCATGCACGCTGTGATCGACCGTCAGAAAAACCACGGGATTCACTTCCGTGTTCTGGCAAAAACCCTCAGAATGTCTGGTGGCGACCATATTCACACTGGCACGGTGGTTGGTAAGTTAGAAGGCGATCGCGCATCTACCTTAGGATTCGTTGACTTGCTGCGCGAAAACTATGTGGAACAAGACAAGTCACGCGGTATCTACTTCACCCAAGATTGGGCTTCTATGCCTGGGGTATTTGCGGTAGCTTCGGGTGGTATCCAGGTATGGCATATGCCTGCGTTGGTGGAAATTTTCGGCGATGACTCTGTATTGCAGTTTGGTGGTGGAACCCTTGGACATCCCTGGGGTTGTGCGCCTGGTGCAACTGCTAACCGTGTGGCGCTTGAAGCTTGCGTTCAAGCTCGTAACGAAGGTCGTAGCCTTGCGCGTGAAGGAGCAGACATCATTCGTGAAGCGGCTAGATGGTCGCCTGAGTTGGCGGTTGCTTGCGAAGTTTGGAAAGAAATCAAGTTTGAATTTGCTACGGTTGATACTCTATAAATTTCCCAAAAGACTTTTAGTGAGAGGACAATTAAAGTCCAATAAAACTCTTTTTGTTCTCCCTTAAGTTTTTTCTAAGGTTTGTAGGAATCAAGTATGGATATTAAGCAGGTTGCTAATTCTACTGCCCGTGTTCTAGTTAGCTATTTAACTTATGAAGCTATGCGGGTAGTAGTTGGTCAACTGAGTGAAACAAATCCACCCCTTTCCCTTTGGTTACGCGGCTTTTCTTCTACTGGCAAGCTACAGGATGGCGAGGCTTATATTCAAGAATTGCTGTTAGCAAATCAGGATTTAGCTTTTCGGATCATGATTGTGCGCGATCATTTAGCAGACGAAATTGCTGATTTTTTGCCAGAGATTGCTCGAACTGAGGTCAAGGCTTCCAATATGAAATTGCGCTGTCAGCATTTAGAGCGATTGGTACATGGTTCTAAATTAAGTTCCGAGCTAAATCTTGACCAGGACTCTCATCCAGATGCTAGTAGTTCAGAAAATTCCACCAATCCTTAACCTACTTCTCACTTTTTAATTCACTTCTCAATTTATTAACTAACAAAATATGCAAACTTTACCTAAAGAGCGTCGTTACGAGACCCTTTCTTACTTGCCACCTCTTAGCGATGTCCAAATCTCTAAGCAGATTCAGTACATTATTAGCCAAGGCTTCTTCCCTGCAATTGAATTCAATGAGACTTCCAATCCTGAAGAAACTTATTGGACTATGTGGAAGTTGCCTATGTTTGATACCAAGTCTCCTCAAGAAGTTTTGAGCGAAGTGCAAGCTTGTCGCTCTGCTTACCCTAATTGTTTCGTACGTGTGGTTGGTTTTGACAATATTAAGCAATGCCAAACTACCATGTTTATCGTGCATCGCCCTAATCGTATCTAGTTTGATTTCTAGAATTAATCTTAATTCTTAATTCTTAGATTTCGATTCGATCAGCCCTCCTGTCTCTAGGGGGGTATTTTTTTGGGAAGATTTGGCTTTTGGGGAATTTCTACTTCTAGCGATCGCGATCACAAAACTTACTTATTCTTCTGGAGCCACTGTTCGAGTTCAGTCAAGCTTGAAATATCAAAAATCACCTCACCTAATTCCTCAAATTTTGTAGGAGAAAGTTGGGTAATTAGCGATCGCTGATCCTTGCTCAGAATCCCAAATTTCCTGGTAACTTGGCGCAAAATTAAGTCTGCCTGTCCATCTCTAATAGCATCTTGGTAAACACGGGTATGTTTTAGGTCATCAATTGTAAACATTTTTTGAATCTCTGCGCGGGTTAGTTTCGGAGATTTATATACTAATACGGTCTCAATAAATTCTACTACTTCCTCTCGCTAGAGAAATGCAGTTTCTTGTTGAACTTGAACCGCTAACTTTCTGGCAATCTCTGGCGCTTCTGCCTCAGATGTGAGGATCAACTGCACGATCGCTATGCCTAGCGAATCAGTTTCTCGCCCAAGCCAATCTTCTAAATAAATTCTGGTAATTCTATTGCTGGTAAAAAATTCGCAATAATGCTTTAATATGCCAGGATCATAACTCCGCCGCGCAAAAATTGCTACCGCTTGCCAGTCTTCTTCGGGTTCATATTGATCGATATATATGGAGATTGCAGCTATAAATCTGTGATAGAAATTCTACTTCGGTTGAAACTGAACTTCAGTAAAGATAATCGGCTTTTGCTCAGAAATTGGCAGAAAAACGCCATCAAATCGGAAAGCTTTCTCTTTTACTTCAACTGAAACGAATTCATGATTTTCAGCTAAAGTAACTGATTGTTCAGTTAACTCAAACAGCAAAGTGCGAAAGGTCTGGAATAGCTAATAGAAAAGAGTGTCAGTTCTCATACATTTCAGAAAATCTAACTTTCGATTGATTAAGGGCAAATTTAGCTCAGCGCAACCAGTTCAGGATCTTGGAACAGAGGCGTACTGAGATAACGTTCACCAAAACTAGGTTGAATCATCACAATCATTTTGCCTTTGTTCTCAGGACGCTTACCTACTTGAATTGCGGCATAAAGTGCGGCTCCAGTGGAAATGCCTGAGAGTAGACCTTCCTCCTTTGCTAGTCTGCGTCCATAAGCGATCGCTTGATCATCGGAGACCGCGATTACTTCATCCACTAAATCCCGACGCAACACATCGGGCACAAAACCTGCCCCAATCCCCTGAATTTTGTGCGGCCCAGGATTTCCACCTGAAAGCACGGGACTAGAAGATGGCTCTACGGCGATCGCCTGAAAGCTAGGTTTTTTGGGCTTGATCATTTCTGTAATCCCAGTAATTGTGCCACCTGTGCCAACACCAGCAATCAGAATATCTACTGCCCCATCTGTGTCTTCCCAAATTTCTAGAGCGGTAGTTAATCGATGAATTGCTGGATTGGCGGGGTTGCTAAATTGCTGCAACATATAGGCATTAGGCGTATTTTGGGTGATCGCTGTCGCTCTTTGGATTGCCCCAGTCATGCCTTCTCTACCAGGCGTAAGTTCTAGCTCGGCTCCATAGGCTCTTAGCATCGCGCGGCGTTCTGTACTCATTGTGTCTGGCATGGTCAAAATCAACCGATAGCCTTTAGCCGCGGCAATCATCGCCAGGGCAATTCCCGTATTACCAGAGGTTGGCTCCACCAAGGTAGTTTTTCCAGGTAGAATCAAGCCCTTAGCTTCGGCATGATCTATCATATTTTTGCCAATCCGATCCTTGACTGAGGCGGCGGGATTCATGCCTTCTAGTTTCACAATAATTCTGGCACCACAACTCTCTGCAAGGGGAATACGTTGCAATTCAACTAGGGGAGTATGTCCAATTAATTCAGTAACGTTATAAGCAATTTTCATGGCTTTCTAGTTAAAAATAAAATATAAAGCTAAATATAATACATGGTGGCAGAGAGTCGGCGCTGAACCTCGCGATCGCACAAATCTTTGATACTACAAGAACCCAAAACCTCCGCCGCTTTTTGTTGGGAGGCTTGCCATAATTCTCTAACTACAGAAGTACCTGGGGGTAGCAAAGCTTTGCCTTGCTCTTGGGCAGTTTGTTTAGTTCCTTCCACACAAAGAATTACTTCTAGCACCGAGATTTGGCGTGGTTCCCTACCTAGTACATAGCCCCCTTTTGCCCCCCTTTGACTTTTGACAAATCCATGACGGCGAAGTGCGGCTAGTAATTGTTCAAGATAGCGATCAGGAATCTTTTGTTGACTAGCAATTTGGCGAATTTGCAAAGGTTGGTCAGTACCATAGTTGCTTGCAAGCTCTATCAGTGCCAAAATCGAGTATTCAGTTTTAAGCGAAAGTTCCACTGTAAATTGCGTCCATTGCTCCTAATCTAATTATACTACGGTATCTTGCAGGGAATTGCGGATAACTTATCCTAGTTACACATGACCATAAAACTCTGGCAACCATATCCGATCAAAGCCCATTTAGACTTAGTCCTGTTGGCATTAGAAGCATTGACAGGTGTAGGTTCGGATGGAATGTTGCAGGTGGCGCAGTCTTTGGGCTTACAAGACTTGTTGGGCGATCGCGTTACACTTTGGCGCTTGAGGCAGTCTAGTCCATTACGCAAAAGCAAGGGGGGACGCAAGCGGTTAGAATTAGATGAGGCTAGGGCTTTGGTGTTGGTTAGTTGTAAATTGGCACAGCAACATGAATTAGCGATCCGTCAGGCGATCGCTTACTTAGAGACTTGTAAAAATCAAAAGCAAGCAATTCATCGTTCTCCAGTTTTGGCAGAGTATTTAGAGCGATTTACGGAGTTCTATTTGGAGCGGATTGCCAGCGAAACCGAACAAAAGCAGAATTATGAGAATCTGGCATTAAAACTCTTAGTCGATCTCCTTTTTTATAGCGCGCCCACAGGCTCAAAACGATTATGGTTAGTTTTGTTGGAGCAGGATTTATGAAGCCATTATCATTACTGTTTGCCCCCCATCGTTCTTACCATAGCCCTACCTCCGAGCTAGACATTTGGTGGCAGAAATCTAAATTATCAAATTGGGTAGAGCCACCCCTGGTGAAGAATTTATATTTTCACTTGAAATTAGGTAAATCTAGACTAGAAGGCGATCGCCTCAAACTAGAACAACTCAGCCACATAATTTATAATTACACGCAAGAATTACTTACTTCAGAAGAGATTCGGAGTTTTAGCCATGAATTAATGCTCGAAAAGCCCTTAGAAGTTGGTACCTTAGAGTTATTTGATCTATTAAATAGTCTAGAAGAACTCGAACAAGATTTGGCTCTATTACCACTACTGCCTGAAGTTACCAAAGTGAAAAATGATTTTCTGCTAAAAAAACAAATCTACACTCAGTCTCAGCAAGTTTTACAATTTCTCCAAAATCTACCTGCCTGGGTAAAGGTCGGGACTACGGTGACAATCGGAATTGGGCTGTCTTTTGGCATGATGCAGTTACTTATGCCCAGCCGTATTGTGCCAGTAATTATCAGCCAAGAAACTAAACCTGTAATTCCCAAATCAAAATCAATTAAACCTCTTCCTCAGCGAATTCCTTCTTTTTTAGGTAAATCTTCTTCGGCGATCTCTTCTAGTTCAATTAGAATTGTGCCTTCCACTCCGCCACCACCTATTCCTAAAGTGATTGCGACTGTGCCACCTAAAGTACCAGAAATAGAGCTGCCAGAGCCAGTTCCCACGCCAAATCCTAATCTGTTTGGCGATCTTAGGGGTGAATTCAAAATGGCAGATCAGCCAAGAGCAGAAAAATCTAGAGAAGAAGAGGATGCACTGAAGCTAAATGCGGCAAGACAAATTGCGATCCCAAAAACCTTAGTTGTGACTTCCAATGTGCAACTAGATCGAACCGACCAGTTAGAGCGGCGCAGTAATTCAGTAGATTTGAATTTTTCGCTTTCTCAACATATTCGCAATACAGTCGGGAAAAGCGATCGCGCTGTCAAAGGTGAAGTGGAAATTGCTGTAAATCTGGTAAATGGTCAAGTTAATGATGTGCAGTTTGATCGCTCAAGTCTAGGGGATAATGCTCTAGAGCAATCGATTACTAGCGCGATTAGTTCTTGGCAAGCTCCAGGTAATCCCAACGGCAAAGCAAAGCTGACAATAAAAATCTGGTAATCTTTTTCCGTGAACGGCTCAACAAATACTTATAATTCCTGCCGCCAGACTGTCCTAAATAGCCTATGCGATCGCTTAGGTAACAATTTATAAATTTGGCGTAAAATCCTTAAAAGGTCTAATGTCTCAACTTTCGAGGCAGATTAATTTCCTTCATATGATGAAAATCACTTTGCACCTTGGCGGTGAGACTATTAGAAACTCGTTTCACTACTATTGCCAGCACCCCGTCTCCAGTATTTTGAATCCATTGCCGCGACATGGAACGGATAAACTTTGGAAATCGCAAACTTACCTGTAAATCTAACGTCCACTGCACGCAGGTGAGCAAAGCGGAAATGTCTTGATGCTCAACTGGTGTAGCCTTTTCTACTAATTCCATTTTGGCATGGAAATCAACTTCATATCCAAGGTCGGGATGCTCGGGAATCTCTACGGTGACAATACGATAAACCCCATGATCCTGAGGTAAAAGATGCAATCCCACCTTCGGTTCTACAAAAAAACCAAATGCCCCCACTTTACCTACTCCCATCGCATAGCCACTATCTCCCAAAGGATCAGCTTTAAAGGGCTTAGCACAACGTCGAAACCAGCCCTGGTGGGCATCCAGATACTCCATTACTGAGGCGCGATCGCTATATAAGTCCATGTATCCCACATAGTGGTTGCGAAATACCGTTGGTTCCTTTTCTTCGATCCCTTTTTCTGGCGCTTCTAGGGCTAGGTTAGGAGCGATCGCTGGGCTAAAGTTAGAATCTAAATCCAAATCGGTTTCTTGACTTTTTGACATTATTCCCCCAAGGCTCTCTAAGCAAGTCCATTCTATCTTACTCTTTAAGCAGAAAATTGCTCAGAAAAATAGCTATGTTAAATCCACC
>JBBRVV010000049.1:0-9545 GCA_038246525.1 Pseudanabaenales cyanobacterium | reverse complement strand
GGCGCACTTTTACCCCAGCTTGTTTTTGTTTAGCCAATGCATTTACCAAATTGGGTAGGCGTATTTCCTGAATTGCTACATCAACGCTTGATTTGGCACTTTCGATCTGATCGATTAGAATTTGTTCAAAGTTGTCTCCTGGTCGTTCAATCTTGCGATAGGGGTCAGTGTAACTATTTGCCTGATTGTGATTCATAAATACTTGAATCTTAGATTGCTGCGGTAGTGCGGCTAGGGTTCGTAATTTGAGGTTGGGTCTATTACCAAAGATGACATAAGACGTATAGCCTAGACTAGCGATCGCTAAAATCCCAGAAATTAAGTAGGACATCAGGCGGCGTCTAGATCGGGGTTGACCAAATATTTGTGAAAAGTTCATTTTTGGATTAGCTGAGATATGGGCTAAGAACTTGGGCTGGTCAGTAATTAGTGTATTAGTTTTTGGCGAAGAAGAGGACCTAGGAATTAGCTATACGAAAATTTACCAAATAATTGTGGTTTTATCAGCCAATTTGCTAAGATTACTGAGGTGGTGGGTTTGAGTAATTACATTAATTTGAGGAGTCTAGGAAAGGTGGTAGTTGTACCTAAATTGCCCAGAGTTCTACCTAATCTTGATTTGAGTTTTGACTCAAGCTTCGACTTAGGTTTCGATCTAAATTTTAATATGGGCGCAAATTTGATTTCTGAGCCGCAGCAGGGAATAGGTACAGCACCAAGGGTCACAGAAAGCTCAACAGAAATGGCAAAGACAGAGCCGAAATTAGAATTTAACTATAAAGAACAAGAAAGTAAAAAGAAAGATTTTAAAGATACGCCAGACGATATTCCCCACAACAATTTCCAATCACCTAATTCAGAAGCTTGGCTAGGAAGTCTCTCTAAAAATATCCCAGAGAATATCTCAAAAAATATTGCAGATAACATTTTGTCTAATGTATGTACTAAAAATTTTGCAAATAATTATTTAGTTCAGAATTTAAGCAACTTTAACCAAAAAAATTCCTACGGAAATATTTGGGACTTTAAAGGTTACGATCAAAATCTAACTACAAGTTTTGATGTCCTGCGTCAAGGATCTAGTAATAAAGAACTAAGAAATACAATTATTTCAGCGATCGCTTCACAGGAGAATGTAACCTTTCCTAAGCAGACAAATAGTAATACAGTCAACAATTTAATTGGTCTTGAATACTTTCAGCCCCGCAAGAGCCTAACAAATTCTAGCTCAAGTTCAAATCTTAGATTCAAGCAAAAAAGTTCTAATGCTCAAGCACTTCTTAGTTGGAGAACTTTGAGTTTCTCTTCTAGCCTTCAACTTTCCGCTGTAATTGAGATTCTAGTTAGCGATATTCCCAAATTTTGGCAAGCAGAAATACGGCTAGGCTTACAGGAAGCTTTGGTAAATGCAGTCAAACATGGTAATCAACTTGATAAGACTAAGCAGATCAAAGTTAACTTCAATTCCAAAGGAAATTGCTACTGGTGGGTGATTGAAGATCAAGGAGTAAATATAAGTAGTAATCAATCTATTTCCGCCTATTTGACCGAAAACCCTAAGCTTGAGTCAGAGGAAGCAGAATGCGGTAGAGGTATTTATATTTTGCAACAGGTTTTTAATCGTGTACATTGGGACTGTCAAAAACATCATTTGTATCTGTTTAAACAAATTGATCGCTTCGATTTACCCTGCGTCATTTAGCAGTGCTATGCAAGACTCAGAAATGCTGCTTAATAGAGTTTAACGGTGAGCTTGATCATCTGCATCTGTTAGTTTAACTGGCTCCAGATATTGCTATTTCTAAACTCGTAAATATTCTAAAAACTATTTCTAGTAGAGAGAACCGCAAAGAGTTAAGGAGCGAGTCAATGAGTTCGATTGGAAGCCTATATTTTGGGCTAGCGCCATTATGTAATCTTCATAAGAAGTGCGCTTCTAGAAGTGCTATAAAAAATATGTAACTCTAAGATAAGCCTGAAGAGTTAAACCTTGATATCTCCTAGCCCTACCCTGCAAGCAAGAACGGGGAATAGGTTACGGAATTTCGTTCAACCAAGACTTGCCGCCTCAGTTTGGCTAGATGCTTCAGGCAAGTTGGGACGCACACAGAGATAAGCTAGGGCACCAAATAACGGGACTAGCGAAACCAATCGAAAAACTAATTCATTCTGCCAGCCTCTGCGCTTCATATCGTCACCTAATAGCCAGGTAAAAAGTAGACAGAGCAAACAGAAATCCAAACTCATCACATGGATAAAACGGCTGGTTTGAAATTGCTGCACATAGTCAGCCCAGTTTGCGCTCAAGTCTCCAGTTTTTAGCCCGTAGATCACTAGGCAAATTGCGGTGGCGATCAATGCCAAGCCAGTTACACGAGAATCCCAAAAGCGCAGGAAGAGATTTTTTTTGCCTACAAACTTCGGATTGGGCGATCGCAGCGCAAAGTAAGGTAATAGCCCAAAGGCACCAATCCCAAAAGATAAAATCACAAATAACCAAGCTGTCGCTTTCTGCCCATGTCCATCGGCAAATAATAAGCAAGCATAAACTGCGGGGAAGACCCCCATAATATTGAAGAGCGCCACAATCAGGGGGTTAATATTTTGCCAATTGCCCGTAACTAGATTTTGAATTAGAGCGCTAGTATTTGGATTTTCTGGTGGAGCAAATAGAAAAGCATAGAGTCCAAAACTCAACCACAGTAGACCAAAGCTAATCTTCCTTGCCATATTTACCTAAATATTTGAACTAAACTGATTGTATAAACCTAGTTTACTCAGAAACTCCCCTGGTAAGTTTACCAAGCAAATTCCTAGAAACAAATTACCCAGGGATTACATTTTTAAAACCTATTGCGGGGCTACGCCCTGCGACCCTATCTTGAAAGTAGTAGGTAGAATCTTTCTAGGAATTCACCTAATTACTTATTTCTAACTGTCTAAAAGTTTACTTTCTGAACTTGTATACCTAATTACTTATTTCTATCTGCATAGGAATTGACTTTAAGAACCGACCTGGGGCTAAAATACTAGCTAGGATCATTTTTGTTTTGCTGCAAGTCTCCCTATTCCAGCCAACTACCCCAACCCTCAGCTAAGACCATGAACATTTCCGAATCAACCATCCCCAATCTCGGAGCTAGAAAAGGTTCTAATCAAATTGCGATCAGACGTGCCGCTACGCCATTTGGTACAAAACTCTTCAATGCTGGTGATGCCACAATTGAGCAATTTGAGCAGGCAGTCAAGGAGAGTAAAGAGCAGGATATTCCTTTACTTGAGGCGCTCAAGCAAATAACAGGGCAGGATTTGCCCGTGGCAATGCAACGAGAGTACAAACGGCTGCAACTATTTGAATTAAAAGTTGTTTACGGCATCGAGACCACCGATCCGACTATTAACCCGCATTTTTTTAACATTGAAGCGATCACTCAGATGATCGACAAAGATGTAATTCCAATGAAAGCTTGTTCTAGCCATGAGGTACTGCCCTTATTTAAAACTGAAGAACAAATGCTGGTGGTAGGGATGGTTCATCCAGAAAACTATAATGCTACCAGTGAAGTAGATTCCTATGCTAGTCGACAGGGGCTATCAATTCAGCGTCGGGTATTGGCAAAGGAGGATTTTGATAATGCTTTAGCTCAGGTGCGCGATTTGCAAACCAAGATCAGCGCAGGCAAATTTGGCGAAGGTGCCTTGACCGATGCAGCCTTGATAGTTGGCGACAATGTCTTCAGCGATGAAGATATGGCAGATGTGACCGATAACGATGAAGATTTAAGCGAATCTGCCATAGGTGAGGACTCCGCCCCAATTATTAGTTTGGTCGACAAAATCCTAGCAAAAGCCTTGAAAGAAGGAGTATCAGATATTCACGTTGAACCCCAAGAGCGGGAAATGCGGATTCGCTTCCGCAAAGACGGGGTGTTGCGTGAAGAATACTTTTTGAGCGAAAAAAGAAGACTACCTAAAGGAATTATCAATGCAGTGATTTCCCGCTTCAAGATTATTTCTAACTTGAATATTGCGGAGAAACGTCAGCCCCAAGACGGTAAGCTAAAGCGGATGTTCCAAGGGCGGCGGGTAGATTTTAGGGTAAACACTTGCCCTACCCAAAATGGCGAAAAGATCGTGCTGCGGATTTTGGATAACTCCAATACCCAACTGGGCTTGGATAAGCTGATCACCGATCCTGAAAGTTTACAAATTATGCAGGATATGGCCCGTCGTCCCTATGGTTTGATTCTGGTAACGGGGCCTACAGGTTCGGGCAAGACTACCACCCTCTACTCACTACTTTCTGAGTGTAATGACCCTGGGATCAATATCAGTACCGCCGAAGATCCAGTGGAATACAATTTGCCTGGTTTAACCCAATGTCAGGTAATCCGCGAGAAAGGGATGAACTTTGCCAGTATTTTGCGTGCTTTCCTACGCCAAGATCCAGACGTAATTCTAGTGGGAGAAACGCGAGACCAAGAAACCGCTAAAACCGCAATTGAAGCCGCTTTAACAGGTCACTTAGTACTTACTACTTTGCACACCAATGATGCGCCTGGTGCGATCGCTCGCCTAGACGAAATGGGGATAGAGCCATTTATGACCAGTACCGCTCTAATCGGCGTGTTGGCTCAGAGACTTTTGCGCCGTGTATGTGGAGAGTGTCGCATTCCTTACCAGCCATTGGAAAAGGAAATTCAAGACTTTGGTTTGCCTTCAAGCGATTTAGATGCCACCTTTTATCGTGCTAACAAGTTTAGTCCCCAGGAAGTAATTGTCCGCCGCGAGGCAGGTCAGCCGATTTGCAAAAAATGTGGTGGCGCAGGCTATAAGGGCAGAGTAGGTTGCTACGAAATCATGAAAATGAGCGAAAGGCTTCAGGCTGCAGTCAACAAAGGTGCAACTACTGACACGGTTAAAGAGATTGCCGTGCAAGAGGGGATGAAAACTTTAATGGCATATAGCTTTGATTTGGTACGACAGGGTTATACTACGCTCGAAGAAGTACTGCGGGTAGTCTATACCGACAAGGGCAGGGAGGCGGAAGAACGCGCTAAGCGCAAAACCAGCTTGGAATGTGTGACCTGCAGTGCAATACTCAAGCCTGAGATGACAGAATGCCCATACTGTACTACTCCCAGAGAATTTTAACGAGGGAGTTTTTAAGGTATTCTGCACCTGAATTAATCAATTCATTTTGATGCAGCCAGAAGCAGTTAAGCCCAGTTTTTCTAACAGTCACCTGCTCACTTTGATATTAGTTTTTGATATTAACTTAGGTAAATAAAATTATGGTATTAGACTACATTATCGAAGACCTGATGGAAGAGGTAGTAGAGCGCAAAGGCTCAGATATTCACATTTCGGCGGGTCAGCCACCCTATATTCGGATCAATGGTCACCTTACTGCCACTGAGCGCGATCCGCTTACGCCAGAGGAATGCCAGCGCCTCATCTATGCCATGCTGAACAACACTCAGCGCAAAAACTTTGAGCAAAACTGGGAACTTGATTGCTCCTATGGCGTAAAGGGCTTAGCTAGATTTAGGGTAAATGTCTACAAAGACCGAGGCGCGATCGCTGCCTGTTTGAGAGCCTTATCTTCTAAGATTCCCGACATGGATGACTTGAAGTTGCCAAACGTAGTAAGGGAGTTAGCGGAAATGCCTAGGGGCTTGATTTTGGTAACGGGTCCTACAGGTTCAGGCAAAAGCACTACCCTGGCAGCAATGATTCAAACAATCAACAAAACTCGCGCCGAGCATATTCTGACGGTGGAAGATCCGATCGAATTTGTGTATGAATCAGTTAAAAGTGTAATTCACCAACGCCAAATCGGCGAAGATACGAAGAGTTTTGCTAATGCCCTGAGAGCAGCCCTGAGAGAAGATCCCGATGTGATCCTTGTAGGCGAAATGCGCGACTTGGAAACTATTCAACTTGCGGTAACCGCTGCTGAAACTGGTCACTTGGTTTTTGGCACTTTACACACCAGTTCGGCTGCCCAAACCGTAGATCGAATCGTGGATGTATTCCCGCCAGAGCAACAGTCTCAGATTCGGGTGCAGTTGTCCAACTCACTCAGAGCGGTTTTAAGCCAAACTCTAATCCCTCGTGTAAACCCCAAACCTGGTCAATTTGGACGGGTAATGGCACAGGAAATTATGATCGTTACTCCCGCGATCGCTAACCTGATTCGAGAAGGTAAAACTGCTCAGATGTATGGCTTTATTCAAACTGGTGGTAAAGAGGGAATGCAAACCTTGGAATCGGTGTTGGCAGGACTTTATTTAGAGGCAGAAATAAGTTTTGAGAGTGCAGTTTCTAAAACTACTCGCCCCGAAGAGCTACATCGGATTGTTGGCCCTAATCCACCTTCCGTTGCTAAGAGGAAAGTAGCCTATGATGCAGCTACGGTGAAAGACAACATCAAGTCGCGCTCCATTAGCGGTTAAAAAGCAAGAGCGGTTAAAGCAAGAGCGTTTGACCAGGATTTCTGTTATATTTGCTTCAAAAATCTTAAACAATAGGTAGGTAAAATTATGCCCAGATTTAGAGGGAATCTCAAGGATTCTACCGGCAAAGACATCAAGCAAGTGATGGTCGCCGAATCGGTTAAAGATGCCAGAACTGCCTGGAAACAGAAAGGATTTACCATAATTGAAATTAAAGAAGTAGCAGGTGGCTTTGACTTCAAAAAGTTTCAGGTGTCGCTGCAAAGTGTATCTACCAAAGACTTAGCTTTATTTTCACGCCAATTATCTACCCTGGTAAATGCTGGTGTATCGATGGTGCGCGGCTTGGGGATTATGACCGACCAATGCTCCAATAAAAAATTAAAGCTTGCTCTTGCCGATGTGCTGGACGATGTGCAGCAGGGAACCAACTTGTCCGATGCGATGCGCAAACATCCTGCAATTTTTGACAAGCTCTACTGCGCAATGGTACAGGCTGGCGAAGCGGGCGGTGTACTAGATGATGTATTAGCGCGTTTGGCGACTCTGCTGGAAGATACTGCTCGCTTGAATAACCAGATCAAGTCAGCTATGACCTATCCCGCCGTGGTTACTTTCATCGCTACGGTGATCTTTGTGGGAATGTGTAAATTTATTATTCCAGTATTCTCTGGAGTGTTTAAGCAGTTGGGCGGAGAATTACCTACTTTTACCCAAATTCTGGTAAACATCAGTAATTTTCTAAATAGTCCTTCAGTCTTGATCATCCCCGTGGGAATCACTATATTTGTGGTGGTTTATCGTTGGTGGTACAAAACTCCAGCTGGAAAGCTATATATGGATGGCGTATTCTTGAAGCTGCCATTATTTGGTGAGCTAGTGCAAAAAACTGCCGTGGCTCGGTTCTCGCGAACTTTTGGCTCTCTCTCTCGGGCTGGTGTGCCAATTCTTTCTGCCTTGGAAATTACTGGCGACACTTCTGGTAATCAAGTAATTTGTAATGCCCTTGATTCTGCCCGTCAATCGGTGCGAGAAGGTGGACAAATTTCTCCCGCTTTAGACAAAACTGAAGTTTTCCCCGATATGGCAATTCAGATGATTTCTATCGGTGAAGAGACTGGAGAACTAGATCGAATGCTGATGAAGGTGGCAGACTTCTATGAGAACGAAGTGGAAGAAACAGTGAAAGCGCTTACCAGTTTGATGGAGCCTCTAATGATTTTATTCCTAGGTGGGATGGTGGGTTCAATCATTGTTGGTATGTACCTGCCAATTTTTGCGATCATGGATAATATCAAGTAGGTAATCGAGATTAGGGCGATCGCTTGGCTTCAACCAATGAATTTTGAAACGTTTACTGCCAGTATTCCGAAACCAAGTTCTTTGCTGTTTGGCAAATTGTAAAGTATGAGTAACGATTAAATTCTTTGCTTCGGCTAAATTCAAGCGATCGCTTAAATAATCTGACATTTCACCATAGCCCAAAGTTCGTAATAGAGAATTGTCTTTACCATATTGATTTTGCAGAGCTTCGATTTCTACTAGCCAGCCCTTTGCCAGCATTGTTTCCAAGCGATCGCTAATAATCTCTCGATGGTTCTCAGGTGTTTCTAAACCTATTTGCAAGATTGGATAGGGCGGCGGACTCTCTCCCTGAAGTTCAAAAAGAGTTTTACCAGTAACTATAAAAACCTCTAAAGCGCGTAAAGTCCTCACTTGATCATTGGCATGAATAAGTGTATCTGGATCTATTTGGCGTAAAAGCTGATGACAGTGAGCCTGACCAAGTTCTTGTAGTTGCAATCGTAAATTGGGCTGTGCTGCCACCCTAGGGATTTTCATGCCGTGGATCACCGACTTGATGTACATTCCTGTGCCGCCCACCAGCAACGGCGTAATATTTTGGCGATGGTAGTTAGCAATTAGACTCTGCGCCTCAATCTGAAAATCCGCTAGACTAAATCCCTGATCTAGCTCAACTAAATCAATTAAATAATGGGGTACATTTTGGCGCTCGATCAGACCTGGCTTGGCAGTACCAATGTCCATGCCCTGATAAACTTGACGAGAGTCGGCACAAAGGATAGGTAAGCCTAGTTTTTTCGCTAGATTAATTGCTAAACCAGTTTTACCAGAAGCGGTTGCGCCCAAGATCACAATCAAGCCAGGGCTTGAAATTAATGCTGGCTCAAAATTTACTCGAAGCACTTCGTCAGGATTACGATTACGAATATTAAGGGATTGCACAGCAAAGATGAATGGGGCTGAGAGCATAGTCCCTAAATTGGGTTTACTGCTTCAATTGATAAAGTCATCTCGCTATCGTATAACGCCGAGATTTCAGGGTACGAGGTTAATTTTGCATTATACAGATTTCGGTATTCATTCTTTGCAGGTCAGCCTAACATCTGGCTTGATGATCTTAGGTGGATCAAGAGATCAGAAGTCAAGGTGCAGGGGCAGCATTAATGGATCGACTAGCTCAAATTGCTAAGGAAAATGACCGTACCTATCTTGCTTAGAATGCTGATGCTAGAAATGCGTGTGGGCTTCGCTTTTACAATTAGTTGGGCACAGAAACCACAGAGTAGTATGGTAACCGATGTTTTTTGAGATGGGTTCCGTAGGCGGATATGTAACAAGTCGAGGAAGCGGACAGTTGAGAGATTTTGGCGGGGTTATAAAAGTTATCTACTGCCGCTCAATTCAGCCGTCATCTAGCTTCTGAAGTAAACCAGAATAGAATTGGCGTAAATCACTACTCCGCTCGACTGTTTAAGTTTTTTAGCTCGAAGATAATGGTTATATGCTTTGGTTCTAAAAGTTTTTTAAGCTATGAAAACTGCGATCGCCCCATCTATTCCATCTATTTCCTCAAAACCCACTGCTCAAAAGCTATGGATGCCTGAACAGGTTTTGTTTACACCTGCTGCCATTGCCGAACCTTGGGGACAGCAAATTTTAACCAGAGTTCAGGCTTTAAATCTACCGATTGAAGTCCTTGCTCATAATCGTTTAACTGGGCTGCGAGGTGAAGACGCGCGCGAAACTTACCAAATTGCCAAGCGGACTCTAGCCGTTGTCACT
>JBBRVV010000048.1:0-9577 GCA_038246525.1 Pseudanabaenales cyanobacterium | reverse complement strand
TTATTTAGCTGGAGCAGAGGTAGCAGAAACAATCACCAAATTGTCAGGGAAGAGTAATTCTTTAGCTGCGTTATTCACATCTTCTAGGCTAACTGCTGCAATCTCTTTAGGGAAATTATAGAAATTGCCTGGAGGCAAACCAAAAATTTGATCGCTTAAGAATGCTGCTGCCACTTCATCGGGCGTAGAAAGATCCACAGGGAAGCTATTAATCAGGCTATTTTTTGCCGCTTTTAGCTCCGACTCGGTAATGCCCTTGTCCCGAATTTGGCGGAAAATTTCCAGTGCACTAGCGATCGCTTTTTCTCGATCAGCAATACTAGTTTGCATTTGAATTACGAAAGTACCCTGTTGTTTCCCAACTTGAAAGGCGCTATACACTCCATAGGTCAAACCTTGGCGATCGCGTAATTCGGTTCCCAAACGGCTAGATAAGGTGTCTCCTCCCAAAACTTGATTTAAGATCAAAGCTGCATGATAACGGCGATCAAGACGATTGATCCCAGGATGTCCTATGATCGTTACGGCTTGAGTTTTACCTTTGAGTAGCACTTGCTCCTGTTTAGTTTCTTTAGGTAGAGGCACAGTTGGATAAAGGCGATCGCTGACGGCTGAACCTGCTTTCCAGTTAGCCAGATTTTTGCTCAACAATTCTTTAACTGTGAGCGGATCGAAGTCCCCTGTAAGTGCCAGAGTGGTCTGATTTGGACGATAATTAGCCTGATAAAAATTAGTCAAATCTTCCTTCGTAATTGCTTGCACTGTTTCTGGAGTTCGCATCACATAAAAAGGATGTCCTGGCGGAAACAGCTTTTGCTGAAAAGTACGACGGGCAACAGAGCCTGGATTATCTAGTTCTGCCTTAAGTCCGACTAAATTGCGTTGACGCACCAATTCCACTTCATCTTTTGGGAAGGTGGCATTTTGGATTACATCCGCAAATTGCTGGATCAGCAAGGGTAAATCCTTGGATAAAGCTACTCCGCTCAAACCTACCGCCTCACGATTTGCCGAAAATCCCAGACTTGCGCCTTTTTCTTCTAGCTTTTGGGCGATCGCTAAATTATTTTGAGTTTTAGTGCCGCTCATAATTGTCTGGGCAACCAGACTGGCAGTGCCAGCTTTAGGTGCAGCATCCAAACCACTACCAGCTTTGATTTCGCCGCTCAAAATTACTGATGGTGTACTGCGATCGCTCACCAATAAAACTTGTAAACCATTTTCTAGTACCAAGCGTTCAGGTTGAATCGGTTTAATTTCTACGGTGGAATTGAAGGCGCTGTCAGGTAAATAACGCCGAACTTCGGCAGGGTCTACAGGCGTATTCGAGCTATAGTTGACACGGGGAGCTGTACCTGGATTACCAGCATTTCCTGCTTGAGCGGTGATCACAGTGGGTTCAAACATTCCTACTACGCGGCGATCGCTTGGCAGATATTGCTTAGCTACTTTTTGGACAGCTTGAGTAGTGACTTTTTGTAAAGATTCTAAGTAGCGATCGCTAAATCGATAATCACCTGCCACGGTTTGGTTATAGCCAAGTTGTTGCGCTTGAGAATTTATGTCCCGATTATTCAAAATATAGCTGGCGGTTAATTGCGTCTTAGCTCGTTCCAGTTCTACGGCGGAGATGCCATCAGTTTGTAATTTCTCTACCTGAGCTTTCAGCACTCGATCTACTTGAGCCAAAGTTTTGCCCTGGGCAGGCGTAGCATTAAACAGATACCAGCCACCATTCAACATATTTGAAGCAGAGCCACTCACACCACTGACTAAGCCAGTTTGCACCATAGTTTGGTAGAGCCGCGAACTTTTGCCAGAGGTAAGAACCGCATCCAATATTTCTAAGGCGGGAACGTCAGGATCAACTAGGCGGGGCAAATTTGGATAAACTACTTGCAACAACGGTATGCTGCCAGGCTCGCGCAGGACAATTGGCTGCTTGGGTAAGGGTGCGGTAGTAGCAACAGGCGTAAACAGATTTTTAGTTAAGGGCTGAGTCGCAATAGGAATCTTGCCAAAGGTAGCTTGAATTTTATCTAGAGTTTTCTGGCGATCAAAATTTCCTACTATGATCAGAGTGGCGTTATCAGGGCGATAAAAGTTGGAATAGTAGGACTGCACATCCGCTACGCTGAAATTCTCTACATCGCGGCGATCGCCGATTACCGTCCAGCCATAGGAACTATTTGGTAGCGCCGCTTGCATTAGCGCTTTGTAGAGACGGGTACCAGGATTATTGTTGCCGCCATCCAATTCTGATAAAACTACGGTGCGTTCACTTTTTAATTCGGCTTCACCCGCCACAGTATTTACCATCCGATCGCTTTCAAGCTCAAGTAGCGCATCTAGCTTGTCCGATCCCACTGTGCCAAAGTAGGCGGTCATGTCATAGCTAGTGAAAGCGTTGGAACTACTACCTAAAGCACTAAATAGGCGACCAAATTGGATCGGGCGTGTCTTCGTACCTTTGAACAATAAATGTTCTAACTGATGGGAGATGCCCGTTATGCCTGGTTTCTCATTTTGCGATCCGACCCGATACCAAACTTGGACAGTAACCACAGGCGCAGTTTTTACTTCCTTGAGCAGCACAGTTAAGCCGTTGGCTAATTCTGTCTTGGTAACATTTTCCATCAATTGCCCTACTTCGAGCTTATTCGCTTGGCTAGACTTAGTAACATCTTTGGCAAATACTGCCCCTAGATTTTGGGGGAAAACACCGCTAAAATTACTGCAAAAAATTATGGCTAGAGCAATCGCGAAGCTGCGGAGCGCAAAAGAAATCATACAAACATTTTTCAGGGATGCTCTTATACTACAACTTTTGTTTAGAGTCTGCCTCTGCTGGTTAGCTTGTTCACTTCAAGCCTCAATAGCTAAATCATTTGACCTTATCTTTCAGAAGCTCTAAGGCAAGATCTACAATTTTATCGGCTGCTCCAGGTTTGCCGCAGGTGGCTTGTAAGCGATCGCGCATGGTCTGAAGTTCTTCAGGCTGCTCTAGTAGAGTAAAGATTTTTTCGGTTACTAAGGTCGGCGTGAGCAATCCCCGCAACTCTGGCACAATTTCCTGCCCTGCCCAAATATTCGGCCAAGCTAAAAGCCCTAAGCGTCCCACCATCCATTGATTTACCAGTTTTGCTAGCAAGTCTCCCACCCCAGGCAGATTTACCATAATTCCCAACAAGCCATCCCAGCTTCGCATCGCCTCGATTTGATTGGTGGGCAATAGCACAATCATTGGAATGCCCAAAGCACCAAGCTCCGCCGTATTTGCACCAATCGTGGTCACACAGAGCGTACATTGCTTCAGGTAGCGATCGCTAGGAAACTCGGTATAAATTTTAACTAAAGTACCTTGGGGGGTACGCAAAAAATGAGTTTGATCCTGCTGCTCTAAAATTCCTGTAGTGCCTTGAACCAGCTGAATCACTGGGTTAGTGTCTTGGGCATAGATCGCAAGTTGATTGGCAGTAAGGGTGGGAGCCAGCATGATCGCTAGTTCTAACGGAATCTGCTTTTCCTTAAAATCTTTTTCTAATAAGTCAGCGATCGCTAAACTCAAAGGTACGCCTTGGGCTAGTTTCATCGATTTTGAACCAGGTAAAAAGGCGATTTTGATCGTTTTAGTAGAAGTCTCAACCGCTGAGATTGCCCGATCCACCATTAAATCCCCCACAACTGCGGCTTTAGCTTGGTATTGGGGCAGAATTTTCACCTGAGCATTTCTTAAGGCAAAACCATCAATCCAACCTTGCCACCTTGCTTCCCATTCTGCATAGATTAAGGTGGGGTAACCCAAACGCTTGCCGATCGCTACGGGGTAAATTTGATCGCCGCCCAAAAAAATTATAATTCCCACTTTTTGCCAATCCCAAGCAGACTTACCCCCCGATTTACCCCATAGTAAAAACTGCCAAAATTGCTCTGGCGGCAATACTCGATCTATACCTGGAATGCCTTGAGCGATCGCTGCTTCTTTACCACTGGCATTACTACATGGTGACAGTACGACTGATACCCGCACAGGTTGGGGAAATTCAGCAGATCTGATACTGATTTGCCTGAGCATGGGGTAAACCCAAGTTACTAGCTCGCCTGGTGCGTTGGACAAAATTAAAATATCCATAGTTAGGTTCACAATCAAGGTAAATTAGAAGCAGCGAATCAGCCTGCCCTTAATCATAAG
The DNA here is from genome assembly GCA_038246525.1 of Pseudanabaenales cyanobacterium. Lineage (GTDB taxonomy): Bacteria > Cyanobacteriota > Cyanobacteriia > Pseudanabaenales > Pseudanabaenaceae > JANRLH01. The sequence continues at coordinate 5,385 of JBBRVV010000048.1, read as the reverse complement.
CAACACATCAAGCAATCAGCGTGGATCTAAAACAGTTATTTGGCACAACCAAACCCGTAATTGGGGTAGTACATCTGTTACCTTTGCCCACATCGCCACGTTGGGCAGGGAATCTGGAGGAGGTAATTGCCAGAGCAGAACAGGAAGCAACAGCCCTTGCCGCAGGCGGGGTACATGGGATCATGTTGGAGAATTTCTTCGATGCTCCATTTACTAAAGGTCGGGTGGATGCGGCGGTAATTAGTGCGATGAGTTTAGTCGTACAACAAATAATGACCATGGTGCATGTGCCTGTAGGCATAAATGTATTGCGCAATGATGCCCATAGTGCCCTAGCGATCGCTGCCTGTACAGGCGCAAAGTTTATTCGCGTAAATGTGCTAACTGGGGTAATGGCAACCGACCAAGGAATTATTGAGGGTGATGCCCATAATCTGTTGCGCTACCGCCGAGAATTGGGGAAAGATATAAAAATCTTGGCGGATGTTTTAGTAAAACACGCTCAGCCGCTCTCTGTGACAAATTTAGCTTTAGCAATCTCAGATACGATTCATCGTGGTTTAGCAGATGGAATTATTTTTTCGGGTCCAGCTACGGGGCATGCGCCTAGTCCTGAAGATCTTGCCGAAGCGATCGCTGTTTGTCATCCCGTACCGTTATTCATTGGCTCTGGCGCAAGTTGGGAAAACATCGCCCAATTAATTCCCCATGCCGATGGTGTGATTGTCTCTAGCTCCCTGAAGCGACATGGACAGATGCACCAACCAATCGATCCACTGCGGGTTAGCCGTTTTGTGGAAATGATGAATTTGGGAATAGAAATGAGTAAAGAGGATTCTTACAATCATAAAAATTCCTTTAAAGAAGCAAAATCTGAACCAAAAAGCACCTTCTCATCTGTTACAGTCAGCTAGGGCGGTTTCTAAGAAACAAATTACCCAGGGATTACATCTTTAAAGCCCATTTCGGGGCTACGCCCTGCGACCCTATCTTGAAAATAGTAGGTAGAATCTTTCTAGGAATTCACCTAGTTAAGTAGGTGAGAGAGATTAAATGTAAGATGGAATAAGTTCCATTCGTCCCAACTTCCAATCTGCTACTGATATCGCGCGTTCAGCCGAATCAGAGTTCTATAATCCAGTTTTATCCATGAAAGAAGCCGAATAAAGCTATGGAAGAATCTGTAATTGCTTTGAAAATAAAAACAATGCCTCAATCGCTTTATCTACATATTCCATTTTGTCGGCGCAAATGCTTTTACTGTGACTTCGCCATTACTACAGGTGGAACAGATTTACAAGAAACCTATGTCCAAGCACTTTGTACCGAAATTCAATTAACCGCAGAAAGGATCGGCGCTTCTAAGTTACAAACAGTTTTTTTTGGAGGTGGCACACCCTCTTTATTATCTGTCGCTCAAATTGATCGCATCCTCTACACGGTTGATCGCTACTTTGGCATAGAACAAACTGCTGAGATCTGCTTAGAAGCAAATCCTGGCACAGTTACCGCCCAGAGTCTCAAAGGTTACAAAGCTAGCGGTATCAATCGCGTAAGTTTAGGCGCACAAGTATTTCAGGATTCTCTTTTAGATCTATGTGGCAGAGGTCATAGCGTAGAGCAAATTTTTGAAGCTGTTACCGCAATCAAAGCTGCTGGAATTACCAACTTTGGCTTAGATTTAATTTCTGGATTACCAAATCAAACTATTTCTGATTGGCAAGCATCACTCAATCAAGCGATCGCGCTCGAACCTCAACACCTTTCGATCTACGATCTAATTGTGGAACCAGGCACAGCTTTTGCCAAACGTTATCAACCAGGCGATCGCCCATTACCCAGCGAAGAAACCACAGTCGAAATGTATTTACTTGCCAGAGAAACTATGCAAGCGGCTGGCTTTAATCATTATGAAATCTCCAACTATGCTAAGCCTGGCTTTGAATGCCAACACAACCGCACCTATTGGCAAAATCTACCCTTCTATGGCATGGGCATGGCAGCAACCAGTTATGTAAATCAGCGTAGGAGCGATCGCCCCCGCAAAATGCGCGATTACTTAGAAATGATAGAGAAGCAAGAATTACCTGATTCGCCAACCCTCTCGCTTGAGGATCAATTATTTGATACGTTAATGCAAGGGCTACGTTTAGCAGAAGGGATTGATTTGGCAGAATTGAGAGAACAGTTTGGCGAGCAATTAATCGATTTAGTTATTGCAAAAGTTAAACCCTATCAACCAAAATGGATCAACTTATCTACACATATCCAACTAACTCAACCTCAAGGCTGGCTATTTTCTGATGTCATAATCGAAGATCTCTATACTTTGCTCACTTCCCCACTTGCGATAGATCAATAAATTAAGGAGAAATCATGGAACTTAGAGAATTGCTGGAAAAAGCTGGGATTGATTATCCAAATAGCGATCGCTTGATCCTCGCCAAAACCGTAAATAGAATAATCACCGATTCTCGTCAAGTTCAATCAGGTGATCTATTTATTGGAATGCCTGGCACCAAAGTAGATGGAAGTGAGTATGCTCAAGAAGCTTTGACCAAGGGAGCGATCGCCGCCTTAGTAGATCAGACAGTAAATATTCCACAATCCAGCAAAATCATTCCAATCAAAGATATAGTGAGCGCCTGCGCTCAAATTGCAGCGGCTTTCTATGATTTTCCTGCCCAAGCTATTCCTCTGGTCGGTGTAACAGGCACTAATGGTAAAACCACCACCACCCACTTAATTGAATTCTTGACCAAATCTGATTACAGCCCCGCCATGTTTGGCACACTCTACAGCCGTTGGCAAGGATATAGCGACATTGCCCAAAATACTACGCCCTTCTCCCCAACCTTACAGTCACAACTCAGACAAGCAATAGATGCAGGCGCAAATCTAGGCATTTTAGAAGTTAGCTCCCATGCCCTGGATCAGAGACGAGTTTGGGGTTGTCCATTTCGGGTCGCAGTTTTTACCAATCTCACCCAAGATCACTTGGATTATCATCACGATTTAGAAAGCTACTTCCAAGCCAAAGCTCTACTTTTTTCACCAGACTATTTGAAGGGTCGAGCAATAGTTCACTTAGATGATCCTTTTGCTAATCGACTAATTGCCAAATGCCAGGCAGCTAAGATCCCAGTTTGGACATATAGCCTTAGCAATGATCAGGCAGATTTTTATACAACTAACCTAGCCTCTAGTTCACAAGGTATAACTGCCGAACTACATACGCCCCAAGCTAAGGTGGTATTAACTTCACCCCTTGTTGGTAGTTTCAATGTCTTAAATATAATTGCCGCTATATCCACCTGTTTAGAACTGGGGATGGATTTAGCTCAAATAATAGAAACCTTACCCCAATTCCAAAATGTGCCAGGCAGAGTAGAGCAAATCATTGCCGATCCCAACCAAGAGATCAGCGTAGTTGTCGACTATGCCCACACCCCAGATAGTTTAGAAAATATTCTCAAAGCGCTCAGACCATTTACTCAGAAAAACTTAATTTGTGTATTTGGCTGTGGTGGCGATCGCGACAAAACCAAACGCCCAATCATGGGCAAAATAGCCTGTGACTTAGCCGATTTTGTTTACATTACCTCAGACAATCCCCGCACCGAAAACCCTGAAACTATTTTGGCTGATATCTTTGCAGGCGTAACTGATCGAGTAAAAGTTTATGTAGAGAGCGATCGCGCCTTAGCCATTCAATCCGCCATTCTTACCGCACAGCCAGGCGATACAGTAGTGATTGCAGGCAAGGGGCATGAAGATTATCAAATTATTGGCAAAGAAAAGAACCACTTTGATGATCGTGAGGAAGCAAAAAAAGGATTAGAGCAGCGCGCTCATACCCCGTCAAGTCAAACTTAATCAAAGCTTTAACAATATAGGTACTCCCTTCCCAGCATAGGGTTATCATTGCAAGTTGTCGCGAGAGCATAGATATGCTGAGGAGTATTTGAGATCTGTGAAGGATTCATTAAAATAGTAAAGTAATTGAATAAATTTAAGGTCACCTAATAATATTCCGAGCAACGAAAGAAAAATGCTTTCCAGAATATTATCCTATCTACAAATTCTCAACCTTGCTGCAGGCTTAAGTATTCTAATCACTTGCAGATTAGTTTCGATTGATTATGCTATGGCGTTTTACATAAACCATAGTATAGATTTGCTTAATAATTTTGAAGCAATTGTTGGCATTTTTTTAGGGATTACAGTTACACTTTTTTGCTTGTTGGAATTCACTTCTCTGTTTCATGCTTTTAATCTATCAACGTTCGTCCAAAAGTGGGAAATGAGATAATGTCGGATTTAGCTAAAAATCTCTGGGGGAAAAAGTTGCTTTTTCAAGCTTAAAAAGATAAATCAATCGGTCAACTCTTCAACTAATTCCTCATTCAACTCTTGATCAAATTCAGGACTTAATTCAGTTTCTCTCTCCCTAGCTAGCAACTGCATTTGGCGATAGTGACGGAAGAGGATTTTGCCAATCCCAGCGATCGGTGGAGCAATTACGGCTCCCACTACGCCAATTAATTCTGCGCCTACAATAATCGATAGTAACAATTCAAACGGATCGAGATTGAGATAAGGTCCCACTAGCCAAGGCTGTAAAATCCAAGCTTCGATTTGTTGTAAAAAGAAGGAAATGGCTACTATCAGACCCACTATCGTAAGCCCTTGGCTTGAAGCTGCAATGATCATCGGAATTAGTCCCAAAATTGGTCCGACAAATGGAATCAAATTCGCTACTGCCACAACTAAGCCCAAAGCTCCCGCAAAAGGCACATTCAAAGTAGCGATCGCTAAATAAGTACAAAATCCCAATAATGCTGAAGTACCGATTCTGCCTAAGACGTAGGCTCCTAAACAGCGAGTTATTGGTGGTAAAAGTTGTCTAACTTGCGCTTGAATTTGCAAATTGAACGGACTCAAAACCTTGGTGAGAAGTTCTTCTGCCTTGACCACCATGTAGCCTGTGATTAATAAGCTCAAAAGTCCAACTCCCAAGGCATTCAAGAATTGTAAGGTCAGATTGAAGGTCTGTCCTGCCAGATCACGGGTTTGTGCCGCCATTTCCCTACCTAAGGTTTGCAGCTGATCAAAAATGGTGCGAGATTGTAAAAAACTATTCAATTCGATTTGAGAAATGCCAAAAAAAGTAAGGTCTGGTAATTGAATATAGCGAATTAACTCAGGTAGCTTGGTGATAAATTGTCCCAATTCATAAATTAATCTTGGCGCTGGCGCGATCGTCATGATCAAAATCACAAAAATTGCCGCGTAGATAATTGCCACAGCAGCACCACGATTGAAACGCCTTCTTTGCATTTCTGCCACTAGCGGACTAATTGCCCCAGCCAGAAATAAGCTGAT
>JBBRVV010000047.1:0-9800 GCA_038246525.1 Pseudanabaenales cyanobacterium | reverse complement strand
ATACTTCAGAGGTGTGAATGAAACCATTAGTAGTCTATTGATGAACTACATTGCGATCGCCATTCTGAATACCCTAGTAGAAGGACCGATGCGAGATCCAGCCAGTCTGAATAAGCCATCAACCTATCCGCTTTTGGAAGTAAATTGGTTGCAGAGCATCCCTGGGAGTAGAGTGCATTACGGTTTAATCTATGGCTTGATTGCCTGTGTGATCGCTTACTTTTTGATACAACGTACTACCTTTGGGTTTGGTGTACGGACAACTGGTGGCAATATCCGAGCCGCAAAAATCGCTGGCTTACCAGTAGGAAAACTAACCTTAAGCGTCTGTTTCTTAGCGGGTTCCTGTGCAGGTTTGGCAGGTATGATCGAAGTCGCGGCAATTCATCATAGTGCCAATGCTTCGCTGAATACTGGATATGGCTATGGTGGCATTCTGGTGGCATTTGTGGCGAGAAATAATCCTTTGGCATCGATATTAGTGGCAATTTTGTTGGGTGGACTTTTAGCAAGTGGTAGTGGTTTACAGCGATCGCTAGGATTAAATGATGCTACGGTTTTGGTATTTCAGGGGATTGTGTTTTTAGTAATTCTGTTCAGTGAGTCGATGTATGGCAAGTTTGAATGCTTTAAAGATCGCCAAATCACTCCTAGCATTTCTGCTTCGCAACCTGTTGTCTAGTTCTAGGCTCAATTAAGGAAAAAATCGGAGAAACTTATGGCATCAGAAACCGCAGATTGGTTAGGAGTTCCTTTAGCAATTGTAGGTGGAACTCTAAGAGGCAGTGCTCCATTTTTGTTTGTGAGCTTGGGAGAATGTTTAACCGAAAAATCAGGAAAGATTAACTTGGGATTGGAAGGAACCCTACTCACAGGTGCCATGATTGCCTATGCCATTTCTTATTTGACTGGTTCTCCCTGGTTAGGTGTTCTGGCAGCAGGAGGTGCAGGGGTTTGTTTGGGCATGATTCATGGCTGGCTATCTCAACTTAAAGGCGTAAGCGATGTGGCGGTGGGGATTGCGATGATCACCTTCGGCAGTGGAATAGCCTACTATTTTGGCAAGGCTTTTATTCAACCCAAAGCACCTCAGTTACCAATTTTTGACCTTGGATCATGGAGTAATTATCCTCCATTGCAATCGGCTTTACAGATTAGCCCCCTTTTGTTAATTGGCATAGCGATCGCTCCATCAATGCAATGGTTCTTTAAATCTACTCGTTGGGGTCTATATGTGCGGGCTGTAGGTGATAGCCCTAGTGCTGCTAGGGCGATGGGGATTTCAGTTTTTTGGGTCAGATTTTTATCGATTGTGGCTGGGAGTTTTTTGTCAGCGATCGGTGGTGCTTGTCTTTCGCTTTACTATCCTGGCATTTGGTCAGAGAATATATCTAGCGGACAAGGCTTAATGGCAGTAGCGTTAGTAATTTTTGCCCGTTGGCAACCGATGCAATGCCTATGGGCTGCACTTTTGTTTGGCGGTGCCCAAGCGATTGGACCAGCTTTACAGTCGGTGGGAGTTACTTCTTTCCGTTACCTATTTAACGCTTCTCCTTATATCTTTACTTTGATTGTGATGATTATCACTTGCTCACCTAAGCGGACTCTAGCGGGTTCGCCAGGTGCATTAGGCACAAACGAGTAAATCTAAATCCTAAGCTATTAAATCATTCTCTATCTATGTTTATTTCAGCCGATCCCTATTCCTATCCTTTTAACGGCGATTTACGCCCTGAGAATACCGTTCTCTTAATTATCGATATGCAGATCGACTTCTGTGCAGATGGTGGTTATGTGGACAAAATGGGTTACGACCTTTCGCTTACCCGTGCGCCGATCGCACCAATTCAGAAAGTGTTGAAAGTATTGCGGGAAAAAGGTTTTCATATTATGCATACCCGTGAGGGACACCGCCCAGATCTATCGGATTTACCAGAAAATAAGCAGTGGCGATCGCAGCAAATGGGAGCGGGAATTGGAGATGATGGACCCTGTGGCAAAATTTTAATCCGAGGTGAATCTGGTTGGGAAATTATTCCAGAGTTAGCACCTTTACCCAATGAAGTAATTATTGATAAACCTGGAAAAGGTTCTTTCTATGCCACCGATCTAGATCTGATTCTCAAACGTAAAGGGATTCAAAATATTCTACTAGCTGGAGTGACTACGGATGTATGCGTACATACCACAATGCGGGATGCCAATGATCGTGGTTATGAATGTTTAGTGCTATCGGACTGTACGGCTGCTACGGATTATGGCAACTATTTAGCTGCACTGAAAATGATCAAAATGCAAGGTGGCGTATTTGGTACGGTTACGGATTCTGAAACATTTGTTACAGCAATTAATCAGGAATTTTGAGTATAAGTGAGAGGGCAAGGTTATAACTGCCTTAACCCTAAATTTCAGCGTCACAAAATTTTGAGAAAACCTTGAGAAAACCTTGAGCAAAAAAAGATGACCGCAAAAACTACCGAAGCGATCGCTGTTGAATCTAAAATCCCTTCCCATTTACCACCAGAATTAGATGTGGTGAATCTTACTAAGCGTTTTGGTAATTTTACCGCAGTTGAGAATGTGTCTTTAACCCTGAAGCCAGGAACTTTCCATGCTCTACTTGGCGAAAATGGTGCAGGTAAAAGCACTTTGGTTAAATGTATCATGGGTTTTCATGCTGCTACCCAGGGTGAGATTCTAATTAATGGGCAAGTGCAGGAAGTAAACAGCCCCAGAGATGCTTGCAAGTATGGCATCGGTATGGTGTATCAACATTTTACCGTGGTTCCCGCCATGACCGTTGCCGAGAACCTCTTACTCGTGCGTCCAGATACTCCTAATTTAATCAATTGGAAAGCTGAATACGAGAAGCTCCAGCAGTTTATGGATGATTCTCCCTTTAAAATTGATATTCGTATGCCCGTTTCCCAATTAGCAGCAGGTCAAAAGCAAAAATTAGAAATTCTCAAACAGCTCTATCTCAAAAGTCAGATTCTGATTTTGGATGAACCTACATCGGTATTAACCCCCCAGGAAGCCGATGAGGTTTTAGGATTATTGCGGCAGGAAGTGAATGCTGGCAGACTGAGCGTTTTAATGATCAGCCATAAATTTCGTGAGATCATGGCATTTACAGATGAAGTCACAATTCTACGCAAGGGTAAATTTGCGGGGCATGGCTTGGTTAAGGATCTGAAAGTATCAGATATGGCAGCAATGATGCTGGGTGAAGAGCGAGAAGCGAAGGAAGTCTCAAAAACCGAAGTTGATACGACAGAATTGATCTTGGAAGTCAAAAATCTCCATGCTGACAAAGATAATGGCTTTGAGGCGATCGCGAATATGAATCTCTCCATTAAAAGTGGTGAAGTAGTAGGGATTGCTGGAGTTTCAGGTAACGGGCAACGGGAATTGGTGGAAGTCTTAGCAGGGCAGCGACCTCGGACAAAGGGGGAAATCAAAGTCAATGGCGAGCATTACAGTGCCACGCGCAAAGAAATGGCAAGACATCATGTTTTCTCTTTACCTGAAGAACCCTTAAAAAATGCCTGCGTCCCAAATATGAGCGTCGCTGAGAATCTAGCTCTTCGCACTTTTGATCGCCACCCGCAATCTTTCGGCATTCTACTGATATTTAAGGCTATGCGTGAGATGGCTACTAATTTAATTCAGATATTTTCAGTTAAGACCCCTTCGCCTGAAGCCTTGATCGGTACTCTTTCTGGCGGGAATGTGCAAAGGGCAGTGTTAGCACGGGAGCTATCTGCCGAAAAAATCAGGTTGCTAATAGTTGCCAATCCAGTATTTGGCTTAGATTTTGCCGCAGTGGAATACATCCATAATCAAATTGTGGAAGCTCGTAATCGTGGGGTTGCAGTTTTATTGGTAAGTGAAGACTTAGATGAAGTTCTCAAACTCAGCGATCGCATTTTGGTAATTAGTGATGGTAAATTTGTCTACGCAGGAACTAGGGCAGAAGCAGACATAGTCACAATTGGGCAACGCATGGCAGGACATTAATCTATAATTCTATTACAAATGATATTTAAAGATATTTTCACCCCAGGTTATGACTATCAATCTCTTTCTTGGCAACCTTTTCGGACTGGAGTAGAGATTCATCAGCTTTATCAAGGCAAAAGTGGTTCGGCGGCAGCCCTACTAAAATATGAGGCTGGGGCAACTGTACCCCAACATACCCATGCTGGATTTGAACATATTTTTATCCTTGAAGGCAGTCAATCCGATCAAGCTGGCACTTACGAAGCTGGAACTTTAGTGATAAATCAACCTAGTTCTACGCACAATGTTGCTAGTAAAGCAGGATGTATTGTGCTGATTATTTGGGAAAGACCAGTGGTAATGGAGAAAACCTAGTATGGCTAAAATTGCTGCTCAACCTCACGACTATCAGCTTCCTGAGCCTGGCAAAATGGCATTGGTAATCATTGACATGCAGCGTGACTTCCTGGAACTAGGCGGTTTTGGTGATGCCTTGGGAAATAACGTACAACTTTTACAAGCAATTGTACCGACAGTTAAGGGATTACTTGATATTTGGCGATCGCTCTCTCTGCCAATAATTTACACGATTGAATGTCACAAACCTGATCTTTCCGATTGTCCTCCTGCCAAATTGAATCGCAGTAAGAGCGGTTTAAAGATTGGTGACGAAGGTCCGATGGGACGAATCTTAATCTATGGTGAAGCAGGCAATGATATTATCCCCGAATTAGCGCCAAAAGAAGAAGAAATTGTGATTCTCAAACCTGGAAAAGGTGCATTTACTCGCACTGACCTAGAAACAATTCTACAAGAACGTGGCATTACCCATTTGGTAATCACAGGTGTAACTACGGAAGTATGTGTGCAGACAACCATGCGTGAGGCAAATGATCGTGGCTATGAATGTCTCCTAGTGGAAGATGGAACTGAAAGCTATTTTCCTGAATTTAAGCAAGCTACGATCGCCATGGTGCAGGCACAGGGTGGAATAATTGGTTGGACGACGAGCGCAAAATCGATCATCTCCGCAATGCAAGAAATCTAAGTTAAATTACTAATAAATCATTAATATATTACTGTGTCTACTCTCCTAGTCAAAAATATTCATACCCTAGTAACTATGAATGCCACCAGGCAAGAGTTACAGAATGCGGCGATTTTCGTTCGAGATCGGGAGATTGAACAGGTTGGCTTAATCACTGAATTACCAGACACCGCCGATCAAATTCTGGATTTAAAAGGAAGACATCTAGTCCTGCCAGGCTTAGTTAATACCCACCATCACTTCTTTCAGACTCTCACTCGTGTCATACCTTCTGCCCAAAATTGTAGCCTCTTCCAATGGTTGCAAGCCCTTTATCCAATTTGGGCAAATCTCACACCCTCTGCAATCAAGGTTAGTTCTCAAATAGCCGCTGCCGAACTAATGTTATCTGGTTGCACCACTGCTAGCGATCATCTTTATCTCTTTCCCAATGGCTGTACTTTAGATGATCAGATTGAAGCGATTGAAGCGATTGGTTTGAGATTTCATGCTAGTCGTGGCAGTATGAGCGTGGGAGAGAGCCAGGGGGGATTGCCTCCCGATCGCCTAGTGGAGAAAGAAACCGAAATCCTCAAGGATAGCCAACGACTAATTGAGCAATATCATGACAATTCCCGTCATGCCATGGTACGAATCACCTTAGCTCCCTGTTCGCCCTTCTCTGTTTCTGCTTCATTGTTGCGAGAATCTGCTTCTTTAGCGCGATCGCATTCTGGCGTAAGACTGCATACCCATTTAGCCGAGAACAAAGCCGATGTGGAATACAGCTTGGCAAATTTTGGCATGACTCCAGGAGATTATATGGAATCTGTCGGTTGGCTAGGTGAGGATGTATGGCACGCCCATTGTGTTCAGTTAGATGATTTGACTATTCAAAAATTCGGTCAGACTGGCACGGGAGTAGCCCATTGTCCCTGTAGTAATATGCGTCTTGCGAGTGGCATGGCACCAATTCGTCAAATGCTGAAACATAAAGTACCTGTAGGGTTGGGTGTAGATGGATCGGCATCTAATGACAGTTCCAATTTATTCAATGAAGCCCGCACCGCTTTTTTCTTGACAAGAGTAAGGGAACTAGATGCAGCGGCGATTACTGCCAGAGAGATTTTGGAATTGGCTACGATTGGCGGTGCTAGGGTCTTGGGCAGAGATGATATTGGTGTAATTGCCCCAGGCATGTCCGCAGATTTTATTGCGATCAATATTGATCGTCTTGAGTTTGCGGGCGCACATCACGATTTAGTAGCTGCTCTGATTTTTTGCCAAATCAACAAAGTCGATTACAGTTTCATCAACGGTCGTAAAGTGGTTGACAAAGGGAAATTGACTACTATTGAATTAGAAACATTGGTAGAAAGACATAATCAACTCGCCGCTCAACTGCTCAAGGCTTAGATTCAGGCTCTTACTGCGATTCTCTATTCCATCTCAAGAAGGTCGCAAGACGAAGCCCTACATTGGGGTTTAGTAGTTTTCAATATCGCACGTTCGATCTTAATTTGTATTACAGCACTTTGATTTCAAATCCGCCATAGTGAGAGTCGCAGGGCATAGCCCCGTAACGAGTTTTAGTATTTTTCACTTAAACTCAATTCGCAATAATTCAGGATAATAATATGGAACTTAACCCAAAAGCGATTCGTGGCTCATTTGTTGATTTTGTAGATGATCCTTTTTTCAGAGCCGAAACTGAATGCGTTCGCTATTTTCAGGATGGCTTAATGATTTTAGAGAAGGGCAAAATTTTAGAATTTGACTCCTATGCTAATTTGAGCGATCGCTATGCCAATCTACCAATAGAAACCTATGAAGGACTAATTCTACCAGGTTTTATCGATCTCCATGTCCATTATCCCCAAACCGAAATGATTGCTGCCTGTGGCGAACAGCTTCTAGCATGGTTAGAAAAATATGTATTTCCAACCGAACTAAGGTTTCAGGATCCTGACTACGCGCGTAAAATCGCTTCTTTCTTCCTAGATGAACTTCTACGCAATGGGACAACTACCGCAGTGGTGCTGACAACCATTTTCCCAGGGTCTGTGGAAGTTCTATTTGAAGAGGCACAGAAGCGAAGTATGCGTCTGATTGCTGGTCAGATGCTGATGAGTCGCAATGCGCCTGAATTTTTGATAAATGAACCACATAAAGCTTATGCCGAGAATTGTGAATTAATTCATAAATGGCATGGTAAAGACCGTTTACTCTGTGCAATTACCCCTCGCTTTGCGATTACTTCCACGGAAATCGAATTAAGTTTGGCGGGTAAATTGAAAGCAGAATTTCCCGATGTTTATATCCATACCCACCTGTCTGAAAACCTCAAAGAAATCGAATTTACTTCTTCCCTTTTTCCTGACTGCATAGATTATCTCAATGTTTATGAACAATTTGGCTTGGTGAGCGATCGCTCAATTTTTGCCCATTGTGTACATCTTAGTAATTCAGCTTTCCAACGTCTTTCAGCATCTGGTGCAGCGATCGCTTACTGTCCTACTTCTAACTTATTCCTGGGGAGTGGATTATTTAAGTTAGATCAGGCTAAATCGGAAGCATATCCTATTAAAGTAGGCTTAGGTTCAGATGTAGGAGCAGGTACCAGTTTCTCACAGCTTAAATCTATGGGCGAAGCATATAAGATTTCTCAACTTCAAGGGCAGAGCTTATCAGCTTTTAAGGCTTTCTATCTGGCTACCCTGGGCGGCGCAAAGGCTCTTTCCTTAGACTCTAAGTTAGGAAATTTTGCTCAGGCGAAAGAAGCTGATTTTATAGTTTTAGAGCCAAATGCCACACCTTTACTAAGGCTTCGCAACAGTTCTTATACAGGCGATTCATTTGGAGATTTGCCTGGAGACTTGTATAGAGATTTAGATGCGATCTCTTCTCAACTATTTGGCTTAATGATCTTGGGTGATGAGCGCGCGATTAAAGCTACCTATGTAAATGGCGAACTATGGCAATCATCAGATTAAGAAATATTTTGCTTGTTTCCTAATATCTACGCTTTAAGAAAGGAAGCTTCGAGAAAGGAGGATAGAGCCAGAAATCAAGTATTTTCGTCAGTGTAGGCATAACTGGATAGGTCAATAGAGAAGATATAGAGGACACAAAGATTAGCAGACTTAAACAGGAATTAAGGTTTCCTGATAGAGGATTTAATAGAAGGTTGGCCAATAAGATTAGGGGATATACTGCCAATATTCCAAGTATAACTTTCTTGTAGTAAGCAGGCTCAGTGTAGTTTGCCCATTTATTCTTAGGCAGTGATAACCACATTTCCATCCCATTGGGAAGTTCTTGTAAGGATCTAAGTAGTTAGACAAAATTAATTACATAGTTTTTGCCCAAATTCTTTGAGCATTTTTTTAGGCTTAACATACTCTCCCTCTCGCTGTGTATCTCCCTTCAAGTCGCTTCTATTTCGCTCCTCCTAATTCTTCCGCCTAATATCCCTCTCAACCTAACATTATGGGTAATTAATTCTGGATACCTACTGATCTGTCATCGCTTCAGCCACAGAATGGGCAACTTCAGTTTTTCTACTAGCTTCATCACCAAGAATTAATAAACTTTGATTTTCTGATCATGCCGCGATCGCCCTATTTATCTCAGTTTGTCGTAACATGGATTTTTAACTCGGTATTGTATATGCAGCTCTACTTTATTCGTCATGGTCTGGCGGTAGAACGTAACGATATTGATCCAGATCGCGATCGCTTGCTCACAGATGAAGGCAAAACTAAGACCAAGCAAGTAGCTAAACGCTTATATGAATTGGGATTACGCTTTCAGGCATTACACACAAGCCCCTTAGTTAGAGCTAGACAAACTAGCGAGATCTTCGGCAAAGTTTTTGACTTAGAGCCAGAGATTTTTCCCCACTTGGCACCCGATCAGGACTTTGATCTATGGCTAGATTTTTTGCTGCATTGGCGTAAAGCAAATCCAGAAATCACGGCTCTGGGCATAGTCGGACATGAGCCAGAACTTAGTAACTGGGCAGAAATGCTTGTTTGGGGCGGGACTAGAGATGCGCTGGTGTTAAAAAAAGCAGGAATTATTGGCTTATCGTTGCCTGATTCCGATTCACCAATCGGCGAAAGTCTTTTATTTCTACTCGTGCCCCCAAAGCTGCTAGTTTAGTCCTATCAATCTAAATCCAATGTTTAAAGTCTAGCTGCTCTAAACAATGTTAATCATCAGAGAGAAGAATGAGACTTTCCGATTATTTAGAATTCTCTAATTTAGATTAAGTTATCCATAAATCCTCCAAGCCAGAGATCTACCATGTCAAAAAAACTATTAATTGTCGATGACGATCGCCAAATCGATCAGTCCATCTTTTAGTACCTTGAGCCCGCGATCGCTCCCTAGTGCCGTTACCCGTAATTGTACCTGCGGAAATTTAGCTCGAAACTTTTGTAATACTGGAGCAATTTGGTAAGCACAAACTGAAGGAATTGCCGTCACATAGAGTTCGGGTTAATGACCTAATCTCAGATTTGATAACTCTTGAACCGCATTTTGCCACTCGTTACAGATCTTTCTCGCCCGCCCTAAAAACCTTTCTCCAGCGATCGTCAGCTTAGATTGGGAATGGCGATGTATTAATTGAATGCCCAAATCGACTTCAAGGGATTGTACCTGTCTGCTAACTGTGGACTGGGTGATATTGCAAATCTGAGCTGCCCTTTGAAAACTCCCTGTCTCTGCCACTGCAATAAAAGCTTGTAGCTGTTCTAATCGCATT
>JBBRVV010000046.1:0-9819 GCA_038246525.1 Pseudanabaenales cyanobacterium | reverse complement strand
CCAACTTTCAACCACTTGGTTTTTGCAATCAGTGTTGGCAATCGAACGGTAGATATTCAGCGTCTAGTTGCGGCTTTTAGTCAAGTAAAACGGGGCGATCGCCCGCCCACAAATTTACCCAACTTCTATCAAACTTCTTTACCAGGAACTTCTCCTCGCGCGGCCTACTTTGCGCCAACCGAGACTGTTCTTTTAATTGAAAGCGGTGATCGCTATGCTCAAGAATTAATCTGTCCCTATCCGCCTGGGATTCCGCTGATTTTTCCTGGAGAAATAATTACCCAAGAGGCGATCGCTTACCTTCAGCAAGTGCAAGCAATGGGTGGAAAAATTACGGGAGCAAGCGATCAATCTTTGCAAACTATCCAAGTATTGATCTAGTGAAATGTTAATATTTATTAAGTCCTTCCCGACCTTTTATGGCAACCCAGGCTCCCCCTCTCAAGTCCATGCCTAATTCGTTTCAGCAATTTGTGGTTGATTCCAAGCTGACTTACCACTGCCACATTGACCTCGCCGAAGAAGAGAAGCCAATTGCGGCGATCGCTTATCAAGGTAAATTTTATAGTTTTTTCCGCACCTGCGCCAACTTGGAAACCACCGAAAAGATTGCCTCACGCATGAAGGGTGGATTTATAATTACTCAAATCAAAAAAGGCTGGGCGATCTGGGCTTTTGAATTTTAGCGTTTGAGATTAAACCTAAATACAAACAAAAAAATTCTCTAAAGATCATTCCTTAGAGATTAAATTAAAGATTCACAAAGCCTTCGACTGAATTAAGGCTATTTCTTGTTGGTTTCAATTTTAAGTTTCAAGCCTAAATCTTAGCTAATATGCGACTTCCAGCTATGGGTAGTTACATCTGAGGCACTCAAACCGAGCTGATTAGCAGCGCGTACTAGAACTACGTCTTGCTTTTGTTGAGCTTGGCTACGATTTTGGACTGACATTTTCCGCATTTGCGCATCAATAGACATAAATTTATTTTCCAGAGTTGATCAACTTAAATATAGCGCTTTACTGTATCTATTGCTACAAAATGTGATCTAATTCCCTAGAAATTATATTAAGAAATATGTGGTTAATGCTATAAGGATTTGCAGATCAATTGAAAATGCTCAGAAATATCAAACGCAAACGAAACGCATACTTAAAGGGTGCTTCCCATGTCAAGTGAACTAAGAAACTTGGTAACCGCTAGTTCTAAGCTACAAAGGCTATTTATTCAACCAGATCAAGCGATCGCGGCTAAAAAAAAATCCCTAATTGACCTATTGCCAGAACAAGAGCATTATCTATACAAAGTTCTGCGCTCCAAGCCCTATAGCCAATTTATTGCGCTCGATGGCAAAGGAAGCTGGTGGATCGCCCGATTGCCCCAATTCTCCAATCGCACCGCCGAAATTCTGGAAGCCCACCCACCCACGCCCAGAGCTAAATCTGAAGTTATCCTGGCGATCGCCATGCCCAAAAGTAACGGTCTGGAAAGTGTGATCAAACAGGCAACTGAAGTGGGAGTGGATCAAATAGTACCCCTATGGAGCGATCGCACTATATCTAAATCAGGAGCTAAGCCAGGCACCGACCTAGGAAATCATAAAATCGAACGCTGGCATCGGATTGCCCAAGAAGCGGCTGAACTTGCCTGCTCTGCCCATGTGCCGCAAATTGCTTTGCCCCAAAACTTTGCCGATTGGGTTAGAAATTCTGAACCATGCCAGAAACCCCAGCGCTACATTTGTCATACCCACGCCCAGCAGCATTTATATTCAAGGCTGAATCAAATTCAAGTGGGCGCTAAAATTGCGATTTTAATTGGCGCCGAAGGTGGTTGGAGTGAAGCAGAGATGGAGTTAGCGATCGCTCACAATTGGCAACCTATATCCTTGGGCAATCAAATTCTGTCGGCAACTACCGCGCCAGTGGTAGCATTGAGCTTGGTGAGTGCTTATTTAGAATCTCAAAATCCAGAATCTCAAGGCTTAAAATCTTAAGTAGAGAATCGTAAACATGATCAAAATTAAGCTGCGACATCGCACAGTCTTTAAGACTAAACATCCTAGCCACTGGTTGAAATGGTTGCAGCCTGGGCTGCTGATTAAGCGCTGGATATTTCTGAGTGTAGTAGGAGGGCTATTACTCACCTTGGGAGTGGCGATCTCCGCTGGTTTAACCCCAATTTTGTTTATCACCCGTAGCCTTGACAATCTAGTTAATTTCTTTGTCACCTTTATGCCTCGCCATATTAGTGGACCATTGGCAGTTGTGTTTGGCGTGATTTTGTTACTTTTGGGGCAGAGGCGAATGCTTGGTTCAATTACCCAGGTATTGATGCCCAATCAAGATAAAGAATTAGTTGATCTTTTAATCAATCATCGCAAACTCAATCGTGGTGCAAAGCTAGTAGCGATCGGCGGTGGTACAGGGCTTTCTACTTTATTACGCGGCTTGAAGAAATATAGCGCCAATATTACCGCGATCGTCACCGTAGCAGATGATGGCGGCTCCTCTGGACGACTGCGGCGTGAGCATGGCGTTTTACCCCCAGGCGATATTCGCAACTGCTTAGCAGCTCTGGCAGATGAAGAAGAATTAGTAACTGAACTTTTTCAATATCGATTCACGGCGGGCGAGGGCTTAGAAGGGCACAGCTTCGGTAATTTATTCCTCACGGCAATGGCAGAAATTACGGGCGACCTAGAGAAAGCGATCGCGGCCAGTTCTCAGGTATTAGCAGTTCGAGGGCGAGTATTGCCAGCTACGCTTGCGGATATGGTACTTTGGGCGGAGCTAGAGGACGGGCGCTACATTGAAGGCGAATCAAATATCAGTGCTGCCAATGGCGTAATTGTCAAAATTGGCTGTAAACCTGAAAATCCTAGAGCTTTACCGCGCGTGGTGCAGGAAATTCGCGAAGCTGAACTAATTGTAATTGGGCCAGGTAGCCTCTATACCAGTATTATTCCAAATCTGCTAGTGCCAGAAATTGCTCAAGCGATCACTCAGCGTCAAGCTCCCTGTGTCTACGTTTGTAATATTATGAGCCAGCCTGGGGAAACCCAGAACTATAGTGTTGCCGATCATATTCAAGCCCTAGATAATGTATTGGGCATGAGAGTATGTGATGTGGTTTTAGTCCAAAAATATCCTCCTTCCAGCCGATCGCTGCAACATTACGCCAAAAATCAAGCTGCTGACTTTATTAAATTTGATCAAGAAAATCTTGCCAATCTAAATTGCCCATTCCTCTTAGCTGATGTGATGGAAGAAATGCCCGATGGCAAAGTGCGCCATGACCCAGCAAAGTTGGCAGGAGTGTTAATGCGCTGGTATGATCACCAATAAGTTTTATCTCTCAAATCAAGCTTTGTCAAAGCCCTGACTAAACTTCTATGGCTGTACTCAAAAGTGACAAATTGCGCGTGGATACTAATATTTACCAAACAAAAGCAGTACAGCAATGGTTTGAGCAGTTTGACCAGATACCCCGCCATATTTTGTTGCAGTGTGAGTTGGTTCTGATTGAAGCTTTTACCAATGTGATTTACCACGCCCATGAGCATTTAGCTGAATCTACACCCATAGATATCGAAGTAATCTTAATGACCGAAGCGATCGAGATCAGGTTATGGGACTTTGGCAAATTCTTTGACTTGCAACAGGCACTAGCTACCCGCAAAAAGATTCAAGATTTGACCATTAGCGTTGGTCTAATAGATGTTGACTCTTTAGATACTGGGGGGCGTGGTCTTTTGATTACTGATCAAGTAGCTGATAATTTGAGCTATAACCGTCTGCCAGATGGTAGGAATTGTCTTTTAATCCGTAAATATTTGCCGCCTATTAGTTAAGACATCACAGATCTGGTAGCGGCGATCGCAAGTTATGATAATCACGATGTATAGATTGTTTCACCCAGCATGAACTCGATAGATTTTGCTAATCAGCTTTTACTTAAGCGCACGGCAAACGTCAAAGTTATTGTCACTGCCCGTTGGAAGGAAGAAATGCAGCAGCAGTTGCAAACGCAACTAAATCAAGTAGATGGACAGATTCAGCAAATTGAAGGTCAGGGGCAACGTATGATTGCCGAGATCGAAAGACAGAGTATTAAGCCACCTGGTCCAGATGTTTTGCGCGAAATTGAGTCCATTCGCCTCCAAGTAAATGAGCGTAAAGCTGAATCCCTCGAACAAAAAAACCAGCTTCTGCAACAACTCAATCAAATGCAAGTGCTTGAGCTAGAGCAAGAAGTTTACCAAGGGCAAGTAGAAAGCTTCTTCCCGATTAGCAAGGGCGATAACCTGATTGCCTTGATGCAGGTAGAAATGATTCTACGTGATGGCGTGATCGAAGAAATTCGGACTGGATTCCAAGCTACTTTTTAAGTTTTAATTTCCATAGATAATTAATTTGGGGCAAGTCCAACCAAACTATCTGAAACTTCTAAAGTTAATAATTTGATCCCCTGCCTAATTGGGTATCACCCTTAAGAATAGTGAGAGATTTTTCTTCTCTCCTCTTTACCCCAATTGTCTTAAGTCCTGTTATTGTTAGGTTTAATTTGTTAAATTTAGTTAGCAAATTTAGCCTAACAATTACTTTTTGACTAGGCTCTTTCGCTGACTGGGTTAGATCTATGACTAGGCTTGTCTACTTTATTCGCTAACTTAGCTTGTAATTAGAAGCTACACTCTTTCCACCTCAGGAACTACTCGCAAGTTCTCTGATCACTTATCCTCAATTTTTAGCAGGTTTTTCATGCATACTGGTGAGAACTCATCCAAGCAATCTTTAGACCAATTAATTGATCCTACGGGCGGTCAATCGGTTGCTCAGCCTGCTAATACAGCTCACTCTTATCTTTGGGTAGTAGGGCTAGATTCTAGTTTGTATCCAATCGGAAAGTTATTAAGCGATCGCTACTTAGTACATGGCAGTCAAATCGTCTCGGATACCAAGGTATACCAACTGCCAGAATGCCCAGATGAGTTTTCACTCCAAACAACTGCTTATCTCAAGCTTTCCTGCTTCCCCTTAAATTTACCTCGCCCCTATGCCATAGTTAGCCAAGATCCTGGCATAAATGCAGAAAATCAAGTAACAGCAGAAAACTTGACCCTGATTTTAGAGAATGTACCGATCTTAGCCAATGGCAAACTGATGCCGACCTTAGCGGAGAGTTGGCAAAATGCGACCGCTCTGCGCCAAATAAACTGGCTTTGGCAAATATTGCAAATTTGGCAACCCCTAGTGGAGTTTCGGATGTCATCTACCCTATTTGAGCCTAGCCTGGCACGGGTGGATGGTAGCTGGGTAAGGTTTCTAGAGTTACGAACTGATCTTGAGCGGGGCAGCTTAAGTCAATTGGGAGAGTTTTGGAAAAATTTGCTAGAGGAGGTAAAGCCCGAAATTGAAGAAGACTTAATTGAGCTTTTTTTTGGCATGGCAAGGGGGGAGATCAAGTTAGATGGGGCGATCGCGATCTTAGATCAGCTAAATATTGGCTTAATTCAAGTTCAACCTTTGACTACTAAAGTTGCTACTGCTACCGACCCTGGTACTCGCCGTAGTCATAACGAAGACAGTTGCTATCCTGATCCTGATCAAGCGCCTGATCCATCTGGCTATTTGCGCGATCGCCTGGTGATTATTTGTGATGGCTTGGGTGGACATGAAGGCGGTGAAGTAGCAAGCAGCATGGCAATTAAAACCCTAGAGCAACAGCTGCAAGTTCTTCTCCGCCAGGTGGAAAGTAGCGATCAGCCTTTTTTGGCAAATACTTTTATGGCGCAATTAAACGCGATCGTGCGCGTGGTAAATGACCAGATCGTCTCTCTCAATGACCAACAACATCGTCAAGCACAGCAGCGCATGGGCACTACCCTAGTGATGGCAGTAATCCCCCGTCCTCAGGGGCAGCCAATCAACCAAGTGTTTGTGGTGAACGTGGGCGATAGTCGAATTTATTGGATTAATAGCCGCAACTGTTACCAAGTTACGATTGATGATGATGTTGCCAATCGCGATGTGATCCTCGGCTTTAATCTCCCTGCCTTTGCCTCCCAGAGAATTGATGCGGGTTCGCTAACTCAAGCTCTAGGTACTCGTAGTGCCGAAAATCTAGTTCCCACGATCCAACGTCTATTAATCGATGAGGCTTGTGTACTGCTCCTTTGTTCGGATGGTTTGAGTGACTATGAGCGTGTGCCTGAGCTGTGGCGCTCTTTGGTTTTACCTTTATTAATTGGCAGCCAGACGATTGAGAAAGCCACCAAAACTATGCTCGATCAAGGGAATTTACGCAACGGACATGACAATATTACGGTTGGGGTGATCCAGTGTCAGTTTGTTGCTCAAGATCAAGCGATCGCTTCTACTCCGACTATTTCAACCGAAAGTCAATCTCTAGGGTTAAACAAACTAGATTCAGAGACTGCCAACCTCGATTCAGAGCTTAAAGACCCCAACTTCAAAAACTTAGAGAACAGTAGAGATTCTCAAGTTTCGTTAAAGCCTGATCTAACTGCTAACAATCGCGGGCTTTTGATCGGCTTAATCCTATTGATTGTTTGCTTTGCAGTCGGAATTACTGCGGCTCTCTTTGGCTCTCAAAGTCAACAACCTGAAGCTACCCCTTCCCAACCTGTTCCAATACCACCAATTAAGTAACAAGCAATTCTCTACGAATTATTTGTGAATAAACTTCATCTGCTAACAAATAGAACTTTAAGTCTTCAAAATTTTCTCGCTTAGCAGTTCCCATTTTAACTGACTTGAAAACCTTCTGAGCATTAGCTAAAATTTCAACTCGACGTTGTTCAACTCGTCAATTGCGAATGATATCAACCAAGTTATCTTGCTATTCAACTGACAAGCTCTCAATCGAATCTATAATTTCCTCAAAAGTTATCATATAGATCTATTCCTGTTAATGCTTACTTAAATTTAGCGGCATAAATAATTAAAGCTGTGCTAACAGTGCTTCTCCCATTGCCTTACAGCCAAGTTTTTCACAGCCTGGGCTGATAATGTCACCTGTGCGTTTGCCAGCATCCAATACTTGAGTGACCGCATTTTCAATTGCATCTGCCGCTTCTGGTTCATTCAAGCCATAGCGTAACATCATCGCTGCGCTCAATACCTGTGCCAAAGGATTAGCTAAGTCTTTGCCTGCAATGTCAGGAGCAGAACCATGTACAGGTTCAAATACGCCAGGTGTGCCAGGTTCTCCCAAACTTGCAGAAGGTAGCATGCCAATACTGCCAGTGAGCATCGCCGCCGCATCGGAGAGAATGTCACCAAATAGATTTCCTGTGACAATTACATCAAATTGCTTGGGATTGCGAAGTAATTGCATTGCGGCATTGTCAACATACATATGGGAAAGCTGCACATCGGGATAGGAAGAACTTAAAAGAGTGATCCGATCGCGCCAAAGTTGCGATACTTCCAAAACATTCGCTTTATCTACTGAGCACAATACACCTTTCCTTTTGAGAGCGGATTCAAATCCGACTTTACCAATCCGATCTACTTCAGGATCGGTATATGCCATCGTATTCACCCCCCTTCTGATGCCATTCTCATCGGTAAAAATGCCCTTGGGCTTACCAAAATAGATGCCACCCGTTAATTCTCTCACCACCAAAATATCTACTCCTTCTACTACTTCTCTCTTTAGGGTAGAAGCGTCAATTAATTGTGGCAAAATCTTGGCAGGACGCAAATTCGCAAATAATCCTAAACCACTACGCAAACCCAAAAGAGCCTGTTCAGGACGCAAGTTTGCAGGTAATCTATCCCACTTTTCTCCACCTACGGCAGCCAATAGTACAGCATCACTTCGGCGGCAAATCTCTAGGGTTTCGGGCGGTAAAGGGTGTCCTGTAGCGTCAAATGCAATTCCCCCAGCTAGGGCAGTTTCAAACGAGAAGCTAAGATTGAATTTGGGCGCGATCGCTTGTAAGACTGCCACAGCCACCTGCATGATCTCAGTACCAATACCATCGCCAGGAATCAAGGCTATCTTGTGGTTTTTCGACATAGTAAAAAAGTAAAAGTTGATTTTCGCTAGTTTAGCCTGGTTTTGGCTGCTAAGATTTCAAGAATATGCCGTCTTCAGATTCTGCTTGTTGATTTTTGGCAATCCAGCCAATTAAGCGATCGCTAGTCAAGTCAGCAATTTTGAGATTCAGATCATTGCCAATTTGGCAGAGAGTAGCTTGGGCAGAAATGATCATGCGAGTCAGAAATTTCTCATGGCTAGAAAGATTAGCGTTAGTTACTTGATCTTGAATTGGATCCTCAAAACTTGGGTCAGATTTTGATGCGAGGCGATCGCTCTCCCACTGCAAGAGAGCCTGCCCACCCGCCCTACGAATTTCAGCATCTGCCTCAATCCAGTT
Organism: Pseudanabaenales cyanobacterium; assembly: GCA_038246525.1. Taxonomy (GTDB): domain Bacteria; phylum Cyanobacteriota; class Cyanobacteriia; order Pseudanabaenales; family Pseudanabaenaceae; genus JANRLH01. Next base: position 1,409 of record JBBRVV010000046.1, on the reverse strand, counting down.
GATCATTGCTATTTGATCGAGATTTTCTACAAGCGTGTGGTTTTCGGCGGCAATATGCAACAGTACCCGCCAAGCATGGATCGTAATCCTAGTGAGAAACTTAGCATGAATAGACATTTGGGCATGATCGATTGCCTGGGATTCGGCGAGGGAGAGAAATTGCATAAATAAATAATTTCTTAAGTAGTGGTTGGAATATTAATTTCAATAATTTCCTTTAGAAAATTTTTCAATGCTTGGATATCTAATGCCTCTAATTTTCCAAGTTTTTTAATCACAAGTGCCTTTTCAAGGGTTGTAACAATTGGCTTAATTGCTGAAGGTTTGATTAACCCAGATTTTGACCAATCAGTTATAAGCATATCGCCAAATTGCAGTGGTGTGCTGATTTGACTTGTAACTGCAATTAAAATTATGTCTGGTTTTTCCTGATTGTAAATATCTGAGCTAATAACTATGGTTGGACGTTTTTTGGTTGTTGTTTGATCTGTGAAAGGGAAGGGCACCAGAAGAACATCGCCAAAACTATAGGTTGTCATATTCTGCATCTTCTGGGTTATCCCATATTTTTGAAAATGCTGATTCTGATAGCTTGGTAGCTGCAAAAGTTAGGTTTTCATCTACTCTAGCTATGTCCTGCTCAAGTATTTGCCAAACTTGATACTTTTCCTCTGAGCTTAGGGCATTAATGGATTTAATTGCAGTGAGCAACGCTTGGGTCATAATTTGCACCTTTGATTTTAGCAAGATCTTAGCCCGAAATCTCCAAACTTCGCTATGCTGTAAAGGCTAAAAGCAAACCTTGTAAATGATCAGTCCCAATTATGAACGCGATCGCTACCAACACCCTCCTCGAATCCCTAAAATGGCGTTATGCTACTAAGAAATTTGATCCTAATCAAAAAATTTCGGTGGATACTTGGGCTGCCCTAGCTGAATCTTTGGTATTAACTCCCTCTTCCTATGGATTGCAACCTTGGAAATTTTTGGTAATTACTAGCCAATCGGTCAAAGATCAACTGAAGCCGCTTTCTTGGAATCAAAGCCAACCCAGTGACTGCTCCCATTATGTAGTTTTTACAATCAAGAAAAATCTTACTGCTGATTATGTAGATCATTTTGTCCAACGGATGGCAGAAGTCCGAGATGTAACCACAGATTCAATTGCAGGCTATCGTAGTGTAATGGTGAGTGATGTGGTTTATGGTGCGCGTAGTTTAAGCGTTAATGAGTGGGCAACCCGCCAAGCTTATATCGCCCTTGGTAACTTTATGACCTGTGCGGCATTGTTGGGCGTGGATACCTGTCCAATGGAGGGAATTGAACCAGCAAAATACGATAAAGCCCTAGGCTTAGCTGAAAAGGGTTATGCCACCGTAGTTGCTTGTGCTGCTGGTTATCGCTCTGGT
>JBBRVV010000045.1:0-9980 GCA_038246525.1 Pseudanabaenales cyanobacterium | reverse complement strand
TAAATCTTGCCAGGAAATCTGCCATAAGTCCAAAACTACTTGATTGCCATAATTAATAATTGGATCTGCTTCTAAGCCGTGGGAGATTAGGGCAAAGGGAGCCTTAAATAAATGTTCTGAAATTTTGGCAGGAGCGGTTTCTGTCAAATTTAGATCTTCGATTAAACTTTGCTTTGTCCAATATTGGTAGCTTAGGCAAACATCTCGACAGTGCAAAATTACTTTTTCACTTTGCCAGATTGCATTTGATCGCTTAGACATTAACGAGGGCGGCGAAGTTGTACAGGTCGTTTGGGATCAAGTTGAATGCTAGATTCCACAATTTCCTTGAGTACAGGATTATTCAAAACTATGCGCGCATTGCTCAGTAGCTTGTCACCCCAGAGGTTTTCTTTCAAAAATTCAATCTTGCCATAGCGGGGATCAGCATTTAGCGCATCTTTACCAAGTTGAAGTCCACGAGATTGGTCACCACGGATATAGGTAACGATCGCTAAAGCTAATTTAGGTTCCGAGCTGCCCCGATCTTCTAGGCTTTTTGCCACATCCAAGGCTTTTTGCCACTGTTTTAAGGAAACATCTACATTGCCGCGCTCATATTCAATTAAGCCAATATTGTTGGTGGCTGCCCAAAAAGTTTGGTCAACATTCAAAATTCTCTGATATTCAGCGATCGCCGCTTCATAACTTTTTAGTTGAAAATAAGCATTACCTAGATCGAATATTGCCGTATTTTCCTTGGGCGAAAGCGCTAAACCTTGTTTTAGAGTTTTTACAGCGGTTTGGTAACTACCTTGGCGCAGATAGGAAGCCCCTAGAGCAAAAAGCACGCCAGGATTATCAACCTTTAATTTATTTGCTTCAGTCAGCGCGATGATCGCTTCTTTATATTTTTCTTTTCTAAGATAAATACTACCTAATACCGCTTGGGTTTGGTATGCCTGGGGCGCAAGTTCTACCGCTAGACGGGCGCGAGTTAAGGCTAGATCGTATTGTTGAAATTGTGCCAACTGAGCCGCATCTCTAGCTAAAGATAATCCCTGTTTTTCTAGATTGCTGAAGTTAAGATTTAAAGTATGGGGGATCAAAGATTGGGCAGAGAGGATAGCAGGCTTGATACTTAGCCATGAGAGAGCAACTACTACCGCCGCCAAACAATAGCGAGAACGCAAAAGCATTTTTTCGTAAGCCATATTATTCTTTCGTATCTTCAAATTGTAAGCGCCCAATCTTAAAATTAAACTTAATAATTGTGATCTGACTGTGGTTTTTAGCTATTTTTTAGATAGAGATTGCTTGATTGGCGCAACATCTGGCTTTAGAGTAAATTGACAACCTGGCAACCTGGAAAAAAAATTTGAATTCTAATCCTAGCACCGCCGAAAAATATAGATCGATATTCCTAGCGATCGCTAGCGTAGCCGCCTTAATTGCTTTAGCTGGTGGCTTTTTGGCCCAAGATTTACTGCTTTGGAGCGGTACTGCGATCTGTATCGTAATCATTTTGCCGATTATTTTGCCGGCAATCCAACGCGGTTTTATGAATTCTCCCCTGGGGCGCAATGTCCACATTACTCTAGCTTGCTTTTTGGCAGCTGTGCTAATTCTGCTATGGGGCAGGATCTCGCAGTTTGATGACACTTTTTGGACTTGGTTCAATAGCTTGCGCTGGGAAGCTTGGGGTGCAGTAGGTCAGATTTTGATTGCAATCCTAGCGGTATGGGTAGCATGGCGACAAAATGAAATCTCAGAAAAGTTAACTGGGCAACAAAACCTAATTACCCAACAACAAACGATCGATAACTATTTTCAAGGGATCTCGGAGCTAGTGCTAGACCCCCAAGGACAGTTAGAGGATTGGCCCCTAGAACGAGCGATCGCCCAAGCAAGAACGGCAGCACTTTTCGGCAGCGTAGATTCAGATGGTAGGGCAAAGATTCTGCGGTTTCTCTCTAGTGCAAATCTGCTTACCCCATTAAAACGAGATGGGCTGCTCGGTCGGGCAATTCTGGATGGCTCTGGCGGCTATGTAGTAGATCTAGAGCATGGAGTGCGGGTGATCAGTTTAGGCATCATGCTGGCGGGTAAGGATATTTCTAAAACCGATCTGCGCTTTTGTGACTTGAGCGGCTGTAATTTGCTTAAAGCCAACTTAAGCGGCTGCAATCTAACGGGGGCTGACTTCAGCGGCGCAATTTTGGCAAAGGCGAACCTGAAATCTGCTGATCTGAACCGCGTAATTTTATTTCATGGCAAGGTAGAAACTGCCTCGCCGCGCGATCGCGCTCAAGTGCCAAACTTCATTACTGGAGAATTTAGTGGCGCAGTGGTAGAAGAGGCAGATTTTAGTAATGCTGAAGATCTCTCCGCCGAAAACCGCCAATATCTCTGTGCTTGGGGCGGCAGCAAAACCCGCCGCTCTATGCCTGGGGGCTGCAAAAATATCCCAAATCTGCTGGGTAGATGACTCTAAACCTAGATCTTAATTCTAGTAAGATCAAAGATTTGGATCGCAGGGCGCAGCCCCGCCAGGGGGTTTTAACTAGATTTTTAGTTAAAATTGTACCAGAACGGAGAGGGGGAGATTCGAACTCCCGGTTGCTTTCACAACACTCGATTTCAAGTCGAGCGCATTCGACCACTCTGCCACCTCTCCAAGGCATTTTATTTTAGCCTCAATCGCTCACTTATGGCAAATGTCTTATGTAAACGGCATTGCACAGAAAATGAATAGGGTTGAGGGCGCAGCCCCCGTATCGGTTTTTAATTCTTTAATTGATAAAATCATTCCAACTATCATCCAACCACTATGTGAATGACATAGCATAAAAAATGAAAGGGGTTGAGGGCGCAGCCCCCGTATAGGTTTTTAATTCTTTGGTTGATAAAAATCATTTCAACTATCAACCAATCATTATGTGAATGATTAGCAAGGCAAAAAATCACCGAAAAAAAGCGTGATACTCTAAAGAAAAGATTAAGTGCTCGCTATGCCTACAATTTCTAGTCGTGATGTTCAAGTAATGCCCTTGGCTGCTGATACTTTGGTACTGCGATCGCGAAGTAGTAATCGTTTACGGTTTGAAATTGAATATGCCCTAGAGAGAGGAACCACTGCTAACTCTTTTTTAATTCAAGGCGATCGCACTGCAATTATTGATCCACCTGGCGAAACCTTTACTACCATCTTTTTGGAAGCGCTTGCAAATCGCACACCGATAGAGAAATTAGACTACATAATTTTGGGACATATAAATCCCAACCGCATTCATACACTCAAAATTCTACTTGAGAAGTCACCGCAAGTTACCTTAGTTTGCTCCAATCCCGCTGCCAAAAATATCAAAACCCTCTTAACTGATTTTCCCCAATTTCAATCTCTGAGACTTCTCACTATTCGCGGTGAAGAATCCCTTGACTTAGGAAATGGGCATGAATTGCAGTTTGTGCCAAGCCCTACACCTCGCTATCCCGATGGACTCTGCACTTTTGACCCGAAGACCAAGATTCTCTTTTCGGACAAGTTATTTGCCGCGCATATCTGTGGTGACCAATTATTTGATGAGGGTTGGCGATCGCTATTAGAACATCGACGTTACTATTTTGATTGTGTAATTGCGAATCAGGCTCGCCAAGTTGAAACCACTTTAGAGCGACTTTCGGTTTTCCAGCCAAATTTTATTGCCCCTGCTCATGGTCCAATGTTACGTTATGGAATGCAAGAACTGCTAGATTTATATAGCCAATGGTGCGTAGCTCAAACCCAACAGAATCTTTCGATCGCGGTAATTTATGCTTCTGCCTACGGTAATACTACAGCTATGGCCCAAGCGATCGCTCACGGCATTACCAAAGCAGGAATTGCGGTAGAAACGATTAATTGCGAACATACTGCACCTGAACAAATCAAGGAAGTAGTTGAAAAAGCCTCTGGCTTAATTATTGGTTCTCCTACCCTTGGCGGACATCTTCCCACCCAAATCCAAACTGCGTTAGGAATTATTCTTTCCACTGCAAATAAGAGTAGCTTAACAGGTGTATTCGGTTCGTATGGATGGAGTGGTGAAGCAGTAGATATTTTGGCAACCAAGCTTAAAGATGCAGGATTCAGTTCGAGCTTTGAACCGATTAAGCAAAAATTTACGCCTACATCTACAAATATCCAAATGCTAGAAGAAGTTGGTACAGATTTTGCCCAAAGATTGAAGCAAATCAAAAAGGTGAAGATGACCTTAAATCCTGCCAGCACAGTGGAGCAAGCCGTAGGAAGAGTAATTGGCTCTCTCTGCGTAATTACGGTGCGAAGGGAGGAAGTAGCCACAGCAATGCTTGCCTCATGGGTCTCTCAAGCTACATTCAACCCACCTGGAATTATGATCGCAGTAGCAAAGGAACGGGCAATAGAGTCATTTCTCTATCAAGGCGATCGCTTTGTTTTGAATGTTCTCGCCCAAGGGAAATCCCTTCGCAAACACTTCATGAAAAAATTCGCGCCTGGAGAGGATCGCTTTATTGACATTCCCACCGAAGATGCCAGCAATGGTTCGCCAATTCTCTCAGATGCCCTGGCTTTTTTAGAATGCGAAGTTTCGCAAAGAATGGAATGTGGCGATCATTGGCTAATTTATGCGCAAATTGATAATGGGAAAGTATTAGAAGGGAATGGATTAACCGCTGTTCATCATCGCAAAACAGGCGGGCATTATTAGTCTGATCCGCTTACAGATCAGCTTTTTCCATGGCGATCGCTTAGAAATTCCGCAAAAATCTATCCATTAAAAAAGTAAGTATATTTGGCTATGATAAAATTTATGAAATCAAATTAGCTCTTTATCTAAACTTATGACTGTTGCCGAAATTCGTGTACAAATTGAAGAATACATAGATCAAATACCACCTGAGCATCTGGGATCGGTATTAGATTTTGTCGCATTTCTTGCCGATCGCGAGAGTGAAGATGCCACCGAAGAGTATCAAGTTGAGTTGGCAAAACAGGAGTATAGAAATGGTGACTTTTTAACACTTGAGGAATATCACACTCAACGAAGCAAATAAATGATAAAGATTTGATGTTGCTGGTGGTGCATTGTAAGCACAGGAAGGGTGTTTATAGAAATTAATGCCTAATCAACTTTTTTATAGTGATAATTTAGAGGTTTTGCGAAAGCATATCAAGAATGAAAGTGTAGACCTTTACTATATCGATCCGCAAACAAGACGATCGCACCCCTAGAGAATTTGAAAAATGGGCAGCTCTTACCTATTCCAACAATCGAGTGATCAATTAAAAGAAAGACTCAGATAAAGTCAAACTGGATTAAATTTAGATGCGGAAACTTTAATTAAAAAATAAAGCTATAGTAGAACACGCTCTACGTTAGATTAAAAGCGATCGCTGCCTAAACTTTACTTATGTTTGATGAAATTGCCGACAAATTTGATGCCGCCTGGCGCAAGCTACGTGGGCAAGATAAAATCAGTGATACGAATATTCAGAACGCGATTCGGGATGTGCGGCGGGCGTTACTGGAAGCTGATGTAAGTTTGTCTGTAGTCAAAACCGTGGTAGATCGGATTGCGCAAACCTCCCAGGGAGCCGAAGTAGTTGCGGGTGTGCGTCCCGATCAGCAATTTATTAAGATTGTATATGACCAGTTAGTAGAGCTGATGGGTGAGGAGCACCAACCCCTGGCAGAGTCTGAAAATGCCCCCACCGTAGTATTGATGGCAGGATTACAGGGCACAGGTAAAACCACCGCTTCAGCCAAACTCGCCCTGCATTTGCGCAAACAAGACCGAACAGCCCTTCTAGTTGCCACTGATATTTATCGTCCTGCGGCGATCGCGCAGCTAATCACTTTAGGTAAACAGATAGATGTGCCTGTATTTGAAATGGGGATTGATACCGACCCCGTAGAAATTGCCCGTCAGGGGGTTGAGTTCGCGCGCGCTAATTCAATTAATACCGTAATTATTGACACGGCTGGGCGCTTACAAATCGATCAAAGCATGATGGCAGAGTTGGCAAGGGTAAAAGATGCAGTTAAACCCACCGAAACTCTGCTAGTTGTAGATGCCATGACTGGGCAAGAAGCAGCTAACCTTACCCGTACATTTCACGATCAAATAGGTATCACTGGCGCAATCTTAACTAAACTAGATGGAGATACCAGGGGTGGTGCCGCCCTCTCTATCCGCGAAATTTCTGGACAACCGATCAAATTTATTGGGGTCGGTGAAAAAGTTGAAGCGCTTCAACCCTTTTATCCTGAGCGCATGGCTTCTCGCATTTTGGGCATGGGTGACGTGCTGACTTTAGTAGAAAAAGCCCAGGAGCAAATCAACTTCGCGGATACTGAAAAATTGCAAGCAAAGATTCTCTCTGCCCAATTTGACTTCGATGACTTTCTCAAACAAACCCGCATGATGAAGAACATGGGTTCATTTGGCGGCTTGATGAAGCTAATTCCTGGGATGAAAATCAACGATGCTCAGCTACGCGAGGCAGAAACTCAACTGAAACGGGTGGAAGCAATGATCAATTCCATGACCAAACAGGAGCGTCAAGATCCAGATTCGCTGGCAAAAAGCCCTAGTCGCAAACAACGAATTGCTAAGGGTTCTGGCTATAAAAATCAAGATGTAACCAAGCTGGTTTCTGACTTCCAGAGAATGCGAACCTTGATGCAACAAATGGGGCAGGGGAAAATGTCCATGCCAGGAATGCCTCAGATGCCAGGAATGCCACAGATGCCTGGTAACCCCCAACCTAGCTTCACGGGGGACAGCAAGTACGGCAAAAAGAAGAAAAAGAAGAAAGGCTTTGGTGATCTTTAGGATCTCTGATACACTATTAAACTGTCGTATTTACGCTCAATTATTCCGTAAATTTCCAATTAAGCTAAAAATTATGGTTAAGCTCAGACTGAAAAGATTTGGTAAGAAACAAGAAGCCAGCTACCGCATTGTGGCTACCCAAAGCACTACCCGCCGCGATGGCCGTCCGCTCGAAGAATTAGGTTTCTACAATCCTCGCACTCAAGAAACTAGACTGGACGTAGAATCATTGGTGCGGAGACTTAAGCAAGGCGCTCAACCAACTGACACAGTGCGGCGGATCTTGGAAAAAGCTCAAATTTTTGAATTAGCTAAACAGCCTCAAACTACTGCATCTTAGAGCTTGGCTCTTGGCACTGCTAACCTTACTCAATCCAACTTACGCCTAGCTTAATTAAGTTTGGATTAAACTTTTCTTTTCATTTTTGGTCAATTCTATGGTCAATTACATTGCTTTAGTCCAATTTTTGATCGAGCCTCTGCTGGAGTCTAAGACTGACCTGCGGATTGATTGTGAGTCCTGCTTGAATCGCACTTGGATTAGAGTTGCTTTTTCGCCACAGGATAAAGGTCGCGTATTTGGCAAAGGCGGTAGGACTATTCAAGCAGTTAGACAAATGGTGGTAACGGCGGCAAAATTATCCGATCATTTGCTTGAGCACCGTGCCAGTATCGAGATATACGACCCCGAGCCAGAGCAAAACTCAGGGCAGCATTCTAGTCAAAGCTTTGAATCAAATTACGAGTCAGTAGATCCGCCTGCTGAGCGCCCTACCCGTCATATTACCCACCCTGTAACTAAATTAGCAGATCGCGATCGCTCAGAATCAAGCAAGCAAGAATCAAGCAAGCAAGAATTCCTAAGCCAAGAAACCTCGAGCCAAGAAGCTACCAAAGCTCCAAATGGAACTGAAAGTGAGCCAGAGAGTACGGAACCTGATAGGAAGCCCGATAAGCCTAATAAAAGCATAAAACTCAAGAGCTAACTATGGATATCAGCGCCGAGATCATTTGCATTGGTACGGAACTACTTCTGGGAGAAATCCTAAATAGCAATGCTCAGTATCTAGCGCAACAATTGGCAAGTTTAGGTATTTCTCACTTCTATCAAACTGTAGTCGGTGACAATCCAGAGCGGATTCATCGGGTTTTAGCGATCGCTGCAGGCAGATCCAATTTAATTATTACTACTGGTGGTTTAGGTCCTACACCTGATGACTTGACCACAGAAGCGATCGCTAGTTTCTTTGATTCTCCCCTGGTTGAGCATCCTGAAATTTGGGCTGAGATTCAAGCAAGATATGCGCTTTCGCTTCAAACCAAAAAAATCCCCGAAAATAATCGTAAACAAGCGCTCTTGCCCCAAGGGGCAGAGATTTTACCCAATCCAGTTGGCACTGCGCCTGGCATGATTTGGGAACCACAACCTAATCTGCTGATTCTCACTTTTCCAGGTGTACCTAGCGAACTTTACTCAATGTGGCAAACCACAGCGATCGCCACCATTAAAGCTAAGGGCTGGGTCAAAGAGATCTTTCATTCGCGGGTCTTACTTTACTGGGGCATTAGCGAATCGGCTTTAGCTGAGCAAGTAAATCATCTATTTGCGCTCGGGAATCCCACTGTAGCCCCCTATGCCAATTATGGACAAGCGAGATTGAGAATTACGGCTAAAGCAAACACTAGAGCAGAGGCAGAGGCATTAATTTTGCCAGTAGAGGCGGAAATTCGCCAAATCACAGATGAAAATTGTTACGGCATTGACGATCAAAGCTTAGCCAGCGTGGTAGCAGATTTGCTAATTAAAAATAATCAAACTTTAGCGATCGCTGAATCTTGCACAGGTGGTTGGCTAGGACAAATGCTCACCTCGGTTCCTGGTAGTTCTAGTTTTTTCTTGGGCGGCGTAATTAGCTATAGCAATCAACTAAAAATGCAAATGCTCAAGGTTTCAGAGCTAGATCTTGAGCAACATGGCGCAGTGAGTGAAGTAGTAGCTTTACAAATGGCAGCAGGCGTTAAAAAACTGACGGGTAGCGATTGGGGCATTAGTATTACAGGTATTGCTGGTCCAGGCGGCGGCACTGAGCAGAAACCAGTGGGCTTAGTCTATATTGCGATCGCCGCGATCGACGGCTCAGTAGTTGCACTTCAGCAACAGTATAATGGCTCTAGAGGGCGTGATTGGATTAGAAGAGTGAGCGCTTGCTCCGCTTTAGATCAATTTAGAAGAAGATTTGTTATGATTAGTTAACCCTATTTCAAAGCCACAGTAGGAATATAAACAGTGAAATCAATCAGAAAAGCCTTAAGAAATCTAGGACAGCGAATTGGCAGAGCAATTGAAAGCTTGATTGACTCTTTGCTTGGTGGTCAGCAACCCACCCCTGAGCTAATTCCAATTCCAGTTAGAACTCAGCCTCGCCGCTATAGATAATTTCTTCTAAATATTTTGGCAAATAAGTTTTCCTTGTTTTTGATCGCGAATTTGGCTAGTTAATTCCCTGGTATTTACTTTAGTGGGATAATTTAAGTCTTCAGAATTTTTAAGGTAGCTAAATTGTTAGTGCTGAAAATGATCCTGATATAAATTCTCTGCTGATCAAGATTAAAGTAGTAAATCCTAAAGCAGAGCTAGAGAATATCCAGAACTAGGGCGAGAGAGAAAAGGTAAATGGAAGACAAATTAATGCTGATGATCCCAGGTCCAACTCCGGTACCTGAGCAAGCTCTACTGGCTTTGGCTAAAGCTCCTGTGGGTCATCGTAGCGGCGACTTTAGTAAAGTAATGGCAGACGTGACTGCAAAGCTAAAGTGGCTGCACCAAACTGAAAGCGAGGTACTGATTCTTACCGCTAGTGGTACAGGCGCAATGGAAGCCGCAATCATTAACTTCCTCAGCAAAGGCGATCGGGTATTGGTAGGCGATAATGGCAAATTTGGCGAGCGTTGGGGCGATCTATGTGATGCCTACGGCGTTCAAGCCGAACGAGTAAAAGCTGAATGGGGCACAGTATTAGATCCCGAAGTATTTCGTCAAAAGTTAGAAGCCGATACCGAAAAATCGATCAAGGCAGTGATCATTACTCATAGCGAAACCTCTACAGGCGTAGTGAATGATCTAGAGACAATTAATAAATATG
>JBBRVV010000044.1:0-9989 GCA_038246525.1 Pseudanabaenales cyanobacterium | reverse complement strand
TAGATAAGATTTTCGCAGGCGACTAGGGCGTGATATGCTTTCCAATCTGGGACGATTTTTACGGCTGCCAAAGTCTCCATCAGTGGCAACTTTACGCGGAACCAAAATCTTGAACCCTTACCTACTGTGCTGACTACGCCAATTTCTCCCTCCATTAATTCTACAATCTGCCGACAAATCGCCAATCCTAAGCCTGTACCACCATATTTGCGCGTAGTAGAAGCGTCTACTTGGGTAAAAGGATTAAAGAGATTCGCTTGAGCGGTAAGGGGAATACCAATACCCGAATCGACCACGGAAAAGATCAAATAATCTGGAGCAGAGCGATCAATTTCCACGTTAATTAGTACTTCGCCATTGGCAGTGAATTTAATCGCATTGCTTAGAAGATTTAACAGAACTTGGCGCAGTCGGGTTACATCTCCTCTTGCCTGATTGGCGAGGTTGGGTGGGATTTGGGTAAATACTTCTAAACCTTTGGTTTGAGCGACAGTAGCAAAAAGTTCCACTACTTCTTCCAGACAGATGCGAAGATTAAAATCGATACTCTCTAACCGCATTTCCCCAGCTTCTAATTTGTAAAAATCTAAAATATCATTAATTAGGGTCAGCAGATTGTTACCACTACTGTGAATAGTTTCGGCAAAATCTCTTTGCATCCCATCCAGATCTGTACCTAGCAGGAGTTCAGTCATGCCAATCACGGCATTCATCGGTGTACGGATTTCATGGCTCATGGTAGCAAGGAAAGCACTCTTGATCTGGGTAGCAGATTCGGCTTGTCTACTTGCTTCTGCTAAAGCGGTGTTCTGTTCGGCTAAAGTCTGGTTTTGTAATTGCTGACGAATGTTTGATTGTGCGCGAGCGATCGCTAAGGAAACCTGACTGCCAATCTGCTTCAGAAATTCAATTTCAAGGCTACGCCAATGACGCGGGTTGCTACATTGCTGCACAATTAATAGTCCCAAAACTGGTTCGGATTGATTATCTACTTCAAAATCAGAATCCAAAATCGGCATTGACATGAGCGACCGTATTTGAATTTTGGCTAATGAGTCTTTTACGGTAATTGATAAATCCGACTCATTTATATCGTCAATCACCAGATTTTTGAGTTGCAATTCGGCAAGTAAAGCGACCTCAGCTTCAAATCCCAGCAGTGAATGACAATTATGATTAGTTGATTCCACCATAAACATCCCAGAATTTGCATCTTTAAAGCGAAAAATCATTACTCGATCTGCTTTCAAGAAGTTGCGCACTTCATTTACGGTTGTTTCCAAAATGCTAGAGGAATCAACTAGAGTTCGGATTCTCAAACCAATTGAAGAAAGCATTAGAGTATGCCAGTTTTGCCGCTGCATATCTTCTTCAGTGCGACGGCGCTGCATAAATTGACCGACTTGAGTGCCGATCGCTTCACCCATTTCAATTAATTCAGCTTCTCTTTTTAGGTCATAGTCTTGGTATCTGTGGGAACCTTGGAGCAGAATTACGCCAAACACCTGTTCTTCAGTCAAAATCGGAAAGCCAAATCGGCGATTTATGGCAAACTCAGGATAAATATTTTCCTTTAAATTAGGAGACTGGTTAGGATAGTAGCCTTTCAGATAAATAGGAGTGCGTTTATTCAAAACCTGCCCTGGCAGAGCTTCCTCGGGCGGAATGTGCAGCGCGCGCGTGGTTTCTTCTAGCTCCACAATATCGATATTTTCAATATTAAAAGCTTTCACCAGCCGCAGACTATTCGCTTCAGGGTCAAAGCCCCAATATTCGCTAATGTACCAATCCAATTCAGTGCAGAGCTTCTGCAGAATCTGCGGAATCGCAATTGCAAAGCTTTCTGATTCAGAGAGAATCTGGGCAATTTGGTACTGAACTTTTAGCTTTTGCTGCGAGTTTTCTGCTTGAATCTCAGCCTTATACCGCATATCACGATCCTTTACCCACAGCCAAATCACTATACCTAGTCCTAGCTCCGATAAAGCGTAGATTAACCAAGCCCAGCTAGTATTTTTATTTAGCTTTACCTTACTCTTTTCACTAGCAGTTAATTCCTGTTGCAGTATATTTTGGCGACTTACCTCGATCAGAGAACTGACCGTGCCTAAAGCCAAACTGAGCGGCAGAAAAAGTAGGATAAATGAGTATAAAACATGGAATTTTCCAGAACTTCGCAATTTGGCAGGCAGAGTTTTAGTGGCACTTTTCTGGCTCTTCTCTTCTTCTAAGTTAAATTCTTCCTCGCTCCCATTAATTTTGTGATCTTTATTACTGCTTAATTGGCTACTTCTCAAGCAGCCACGCTGAATTGCAGTTAGAAAATTAAACTTCATCAATCCCCCTGCAAACCTAAATATCTGCTATGTCCTACCTCTAATCAAGGCTTATTCAAATTTTATCCTAGTTTGGCTATTTTCACTTGGGTTAAATTTTGGCTAAAATCCCGATTAGATTACCTTATCCAAAAAATTGAGGTGAATAGCTGTTACCTCTTTCCTAAAATTAAATCATCAACCGAGAAATCAATTTCTTGCTGACCACGCCCACTTGCCAGGTAATCCAATCTAAAAGAACTCTCCAAACCTGATGCTAAATCTAGTTCTGGTTCCCAATCTAGGTCAGCGATCGCTCGTTCTACGCTGGTAAAGAAATGCTGCATCCGTAGTGGGAATCCTTTCTTTTTGCCAAAATCAAAATCTTGAGGTTGATAGTAAGCAAATTTTAGGTTTTCAGGATTCTTGCCTGCGGCGATCGCACACTGAATCGTTAATCCCTTAAAAGTAACATAGCGAGTATCTGAGACGTTATAAATCTCGCCAATTGCCTTCTCATTCCCCAAAACCGCCGTCATTGCTGCTGCTAAGTCTTCCACATGACCAAATTGGCTAATATGCTTGCCATTACCAGGGATCGGAATCGGGCGATCGCGGACAATTCGATCAAAAAACCAAGCTTCCAAATCGTTATAGTTCTGTGCGCCATAAATGTAAGTGGGTCGAATGGAAGTGAAGGGAAAGCCATGATCTTGATAGGCTTGTTTCAAATATGCTTCAGTGTAGAGTTTCCCTTTGTGGCGGCTTTTTGGGTCGGTGGAATCATTCTCAAAGTAGGGCAAAATATCTGATTCTAGGTATACACCCGCCGAACTCATGTAGATAAAGTGGCGCAACCGTCCTCGGAATATGTCTACGAGCGGCTTGGTATCGTCTAGCTCCCTGCCATTATTGTCAAAAATTGCATCAAAATGCTGATCGGCTAGCTTCTCTTTCAATTGCTGAGCATCGGTGCGATCGCCCAAAATCACTTTTACTCCTTCCACAGGCGCAGGCAGATTACCTCGGTTGAATAGTGCTACTTCATGCCCTTGGGCTACCAGCAACTTGGTCAACGCCACGCCGACAAACCTTGTACCACCCATTACCAAAATTTTCATAGGGCAAGCCTGAAATAAGATTTAAGAATAGCTATCATCATAAAATGTTTTGTGCCCTTTGAGTCTTAGCTAGTGCGGATAATTGAGAACTGACCATCTGGCTGGCGATTAAGCTCAAAGGAGTTGCCAGTTGAGAGTAACGAGATCAACTTATTATATTCCGCCGTTGCCGACCTTATTCGGCTTAAATAGACATCGGGATGAACTATCGACAAAGGGCTAGACTGATTGCAAATACCACCGAAAAGATTGGTATCGAGCAATAATTTATTTTTAGCGAACACGATCAAATTTTGACGTAACCACCAAAGGATCGATGGATTTTGCCAGAAGATCGGGCGCAGAAAATCTACAGGGCGATAATCAAAATATTGAAACAGATTACTCCAGTAATCCAGAAATTGCTCATTCACATGATGATGTCCACCTTGGAAAGGAATTGCGGCGGAGAATAGAATCAAATCCCCATGACGAACCATAGACTCAACAAATCCTGCTGCTGCCTCAGGACTCAAATGTTCAGCAACTTCTAGGCAGATTACCAGATCAAAACGCCGTTTCAGATCAAATGGTTGTTCCAGATCAATATCGCAGATCAATTGCTGAGGAATACAGACAAGACTGCGATCTAGCCAACTTCCCTCAATGCCAAGAATATCCTTAACGCCTAATTGTTGAGACACTTCTAACCATGTGCCAAAACCGCAGCCAATATCTAAAGCAGACTTTGGAGAATAATATCGAAATAATTCAGTCAAGATTAGCCGAGCCGATTTGTGGTTTGCTTCTTCCTCTTGAGACATCTGAACGTGATGGAGATCCTGATAGATTGAAGAGCGGTGATCGCTTGAAGGGTTAGTCATAATTTCAAACAATGGATCGATTAGTTTAGATAATTTAGCATCTAGATTAATAAAACCAAATCAGGTGTACGAGTTTTAGCTTTGCCTGGTGAAGGAATGATTTTATTAATTAAAGAAGTAAAAACCTATACGAAGGCTTAACTCTCAACCCCATTGATCTTTTTGGGCAATTCCATAATTTTTTGAAATTTTTCTCTTCTAGCTGCTTAAGTCATTTGCAGGATCTCAACGTATTGACTTATGTTTGATTTATTTAATATTTTTGGCTTGGCAATAACATGAGTTTATGCAGGAAGGTAAGCTATCTGTTAAATTTGGATAGATAAATAAACAATTTTTAATAATCCTTTAAAGTTATGAGTTTACTGGTCATTGGTGCCACAGGTACATTGGGTCGCCAGGTTGTTCGTCATGCACTGGATCAGGGGCTGAAAGTCAGATGCTTAGTCCGAATTCCGAAGAAAGCAAGTTTTTTGCGGGAATGGGGGGCAGAGCTAGTTCAGGGTAGTTTGATTAAGCCCGAAACCCTGACCGAGGCGCTAGAGGATATGACCCAGGTGATTGATGCTGCTACCACCAGAGCTACAGACTCTCTAAGGATTAAGGCAGTGGATTGGGATGGAAAATTAGCCTTAATTCAAGCGGCTGAAAAAGCAAAAATTGAAAAATTTGTATTTTTCTCAATTATGAATGCTGAGCTATATCCCCAAGTTCCGCTGATGGAGATCAAGCATTGCACCGAGAAATTTTTGCAGAAGACGGATTTGAATTACACGATTTTGCGTCCCTGCGGGTTTATGCAAGGCTTAATTAGTCAGTATGCGATCCCAATTTTAGAAAACGAGACGATTTGGGTAACGGGTGAATCTACCCCTGTGTCTTACATGAATACCCAGGACATTGCCAGATTTGCGGTGCGATCGCTCTCTGTAGCGGAAACGGCACGCCAAACATATGGTATTGGTGGGGTACGCACTTGGTCACCCAGCGAGATCCTGCGACAATGTGAGCGGTTTTCTGGAAAAACTGCCCGCACCGCTAATATGCCAATTGGGATATTAAGAGCTTTTCGGAATATTGTGCTTTCTTTTGAGTGGGGCTGGAATATTTCAGAGCGGATCGCTTTTGCCGAAGTACTAGCAAGTGGGACACCTTTAGCGGCGGATATGATTGAGACCTTCCGCATTTTTGGCATTGATCCTGACAGTGTTACTACCTTAGAATCTTATTTGCAAGAGTATTTCGGCAGGATTTTACGCAAACTAAAGGAACTCGATTACAAGGAACCAAAGATCAAAACTCCTTTCTAGGGCTTGAGCTTCATCTAAGCATTTTTGATCTAAGCATTTTTGATCTAAGCATTTTTGATCTAAGCATTTTTGAGATTAAGGTGAATTCCTAGAAAGGTTCTACCTATTACTTTCAAGATAAGGTCGCAAGGCGTAGCCCCGCAATGGGTTTTAAAGATGTAATCCCTGAATAATTTGTTTCTTAGAAACCGCCTAAGCTCAAATGAGTTCAAAATAATTTGGTTGGTAAGGCACAGATTCGTAATAAGTTTTAACTTTTTTTAGGCATTGGCACTTTAACTTTACTTGGTCAGAATTGCTCAGCAGAACCTAAGATTGGGAAAAAACTATGACCAAACAGCAATTTACCCCTAAATAAATGTTATAGGTAGTACTACTTTATTCCTAACTCTGCTCTACCACTCAAATTTAGCCCTAAGTAAATATGCCAAAAGTTCTTGTCTCTGACCCCATTGATCAAGCTGGGATTGATATTCTCTCTCAGGTAGCCAGTGTTGAGGTAAAAACCGATTTCACCGCCGAAGAGTTGCTCAAGGCAATCCCAGACTACGATGCGATCATGATTCGCTCTGGGACTAAGCTGACCCGCGAGATAATTGAAGCAGGCAAAAACCTTAAAATTATTGGTCGGGCTGGGGTAGGTGTAGATAACGTGGATGTTACGGCTGCCACTCGTCAAGGGATCGTGGTAGTCAATTCACCTGAAGGGAATACAATTGCGGCGGCTGAACACGCGATCGCCATGATGATGGCACTCTCCCGCTATATTCCTGATGCCAACCAAACTCTCAAAGCTGGTAAATGGGATCGCAAAAGCTATACGGGCGTAGAGGTTTACAAGAAGACCCTAGGGATCATGGGCTTGGGCAAAATCGGCTCCCATGTGGCAGTCGTAGCAAAGGCAATGGGAATGCGGCTAATGGCTTATGATCCATTCTTGACTGCCGAGCGCGCAGAACAAATGGGTGTAACCCTAGTGGATCTAGAATTACTATTGCGTGAAGCTGACTATCTCACCCTGCATCTGCCTAAAACTAAAGAAACCCATCATCTAATTAACCGCGATCGCTTGGCAATGATGAAGCCCAATGTCAGGATCATCAACTGCGCTAGAGGTGGAATTATTGACGAAGCAGCCTTAGCTGAAGCCTTAAATAGTGGCAAAATTGCGGGTGCAGCGATCGATGTATTTGAAAATGAACCCCTAGAATCTGACTCTCCTTTGCTCAAAGTGGGTCGCAACCTAATATTGACCCCTCACCTTGGGGCATCTACCGAAGAAGCTCAAACCAATGTAGCGATCGATGTTGCCGAACAAATCCGTGATGTACTTCTAGGTTTACCTGCGCGCGCAGCCGTAAACATTCCAGGTTTGGGACCCGATGTATGGCAAAAGCTGAAGCCTTACCTCCAACTAGCCGAAATGCTAGGCAACCTAGTGGGGCAATTAGCAGGTGGCAGAGTAGAAACCCTAGATGTGCGTCTCCAAGGCGAAATTGGGCGCAATGAAACTCAACCAATCGTAGTCGCTGCCCTAAAAGGCTTACTGTCTCCAGCTTTGCGTGAGCGGGTCAACTTTGTCAACGCCAGCATTGAGGCAAAAGAGCGGGGCATTCGGGTTACTGAAACAAGGGATTCCACCGTGGAGGATTACAGTGGCTCACTACAACTGACTGCCAAGGGTAGCCAAGGAGAGCAATCGGTAACTGGCGCACTCTTAGGTAAAGAAGAGCGACGAATCACCAATATCAATGGCTTCCCGATCAACGTAGCGCCAACTAACCATATGCTGCTTACGCTTCATACTGATACCCCAGGGATTATTGGGCAGATTGGCTCAATCTTGGGTAATTTCAATGTGAATATTGCCAGTATGCAAGTAGGGCGACGCACGGTGCGCGGTGAAGCAGTGATGGTCTTGAACTTAGATGATCCTTTGCCTGTAGGCTTGGCAGAGGAAGTGGAACGGATTCAAGGAGTGAAAGAAGCATTTGTGGTAAATCTTTAACTCTGCGGTCAACCCATCAAGCCTATGCTGCTAATATATGTGCATTCCATTGAGGCAGGATAGGCGTGCGATTACCCATATTCCCAGAAACTAGCCACCCTACAATTCAGGCGTTGAT
The DNA here is from genome assembly GCA_038246525.1 of Pseudanabaenales cyanobacterium. Taxonomy (GTDB): domain Bacteria; phylum Cyanobacteriota; class Cyanobacteriia; order Pseudanabaenales; family Pseudanabaenaceae; genus JANRLH01. The sequence continues at coordinate 2,254 of JBBRVV010000044.1, read as the reverse complement.
TCAGAAGAGCGATCCTGACTTGGTCAATCTTTATCAGCGCTACCCTGAAATGGGGCAATACTTCGCCGCAATTTTTTGTCGCTACGCCCAGGTAATCTACACCCTGACCGCAACCGCCACGCGATCGCCCGTCCAAAGTGACTACCTATTTGTCAGAACTTGGGAATATATTTTTAATGAACTGCGATCGCTTGACCTTAGAGCAATCCAACTTTCGCTTCAAAGCTGGTTAATCAACATTGCTGCCCTGACGATCAATCAAATTTCACCGCCACCAATCGAGGATATTCAATATGCCTTGCCTGAGACCTCGCCAGTTTTTTGGTGCTATCTGAATCAAACTCTTAATCTTTTACCTGGTAATCTGCGCTTAGTTACCATTCTCTCGCAAACTTTTCGCTGGAGTCACATTCGCATTGCGGCGTATTTGCAAGCTGAAGGAGAGGTAATTGCCCCCGAAGATGTGCAGAAATTAATAGATCAAGCTTATGCTAGGATTGCTGCATCTTTACCCCAAGATATTCGCGAAATTTATTTAAAGTAATGAATAAATTTATTCGGTTTGACAAAATAAAGTTAAGAGTAAAGTTAATGATCTTGGATTAAACATATCTTAAGATCCATGTCGGGGCTGAACCCTGCGACCCTTCTAACTTCAGCATACTTATCTATCTATTTAATTAATTGAGAGAAATCGGTTATGTCTAGCGATCGCCAAACCACCTTTCCTCCTACGCTTCAGTCTGCTCTGGTCGGTTTAGATCTAAATCTTGATCAAGAGTTAGATCGCTATCGCCATTGGCGCAAAACTGGCAAAACTTACTCTTTCGATCATCTTGCTCCCCAACTTACCCCTAGCTCTCCTTTAAGTGAAAAGGGTGAGAAGTCAGAAGTATCTCTTCCAATTGCCGCAGCGATCGCTCAAACCGAGAACCCTTACATCATTTTGGATCGAGCCGAAAAAGCTGAGCGAGCCTCGCAATCCCCTCAAGTTCCTGCACCTACTCAAGCTAAAACCACAGCGCCAAAAGATCAACAAGCTCCTAATCAACAATTTAAAGAGCAGAGAATTAATCAGATTGCTTCTAAACCCGAGTTAAATCCTTTATTAAATCCTCAAATCCCAAATATTCAAAGCTCAAATCCCCAGACCCAAGATCAAGCGCCTGAGCAAACTCCAGAACAAACTGAAGAATTGCTGCAAAAACTTACTACACCACCAACTTCTGCTAAAAGTGAAGGTTTTAACTTTATTTCGCCGCTAGGAATTCTAGTATTACTGGGTTTGTGCGGTGTAAGTGGATTATTAGGTTACCTTCTGATTGATCGGGTAACTGGGAATAAGCTCTTGCCGTCAACTCCGAACCCACCAACATCACCCCAATCCAATTCAAATTCATCAACTCCAAATAATTCTAATAGCTCATTTTCGACTGAATCTCAAGATCCATTACAAGATATTGCGAAGACATCTATTCCACAAATGCAGCAAGCGCCTCAAATGTCTCAAACTGTGATCCCACTTGCCTTTCCATCAGTTCAATCTCTGCAAATCCCTCCTGCTCTTCCGTTGCTCAATCCCAATCTTGGTTCCATTTCTACCACGCTCAAGCCTGCTATAAAATCGAATCAACCAGCCGTATCAGTGCGAAGGTATTCTGCTGCCACTCTGCCAACTCGGCGAGAAATGCCTGCTCCGTCGCTAATCTCTTCTTCAATCAGGCCAGTCCCCCAAGTAGAAGCGATCAGCCAAGCCAGGCAATCAAGCGTAAACGCTGATCTGACTTCAAGTATCAATTCAGTCAGGAATTTGGGTAATTGGACGCCAATCATGTCAACCAATCCTTTGAGAGCAAGATCTGCAGACCCTACCACCCAACCTAGTCCCACTAATGCTCAACCATCTGTAGCTCCAGCGATCGCGGTCAGTAATCCCTCCAAAAATCTAACGCCAATTGGAAAAGTTGTAAATCCCTTACCTGTGATCCAGTCAAATCCAATTGAGAATGCACCTGTAAAATATGCACCGATGGTGACGGCTAAGCCTGAGCCAAAACAGGACAAACTATACGCTATAGTTGTACCTAACCGCTATTTGGCTGAAGGGAAACAAGTTGAGAAAGAAGCGTTTGTTCGTAATAATGATGGGCAGGTTCAACTAGGCTCTTTTCGTGATGCAGAGTCAGCGCAACGCCGAATTGAAGAATTACGTAAACAGGGAATCCCAATTGATGCAATTCGAGTTGAAGCGAAG
>JBBRVV010000043.1:0-10160 GCA_038246525.1 Pseudanabaenales cyanobacterium | reverse complement strand
GAAGAGTTTGGCTGAGACTAGCGATCGTTTTAATGCTGAGATTATCCAAGTTGAAAAATTTGAAACGCCTCTCACCCAAGGCTTACGACACTGTATTTCACTTCAACGGAGAGGTAAAGCCTAGACTAACTTTATGCGAACCGACACAATTTTTTACAAACTTTTCCAAACCTTTAATTCCCTATTATTTGAACTTTTGAATCAACCAGTTGAGGAAGGTTATCAATTTATTTCGGTTGAGGTGAAAGAAAAGGCGTTTAGATTCGATCGTATTTACTTTCCCGCAAAACTGAATCAACTAATTTATTTTGTGGAAGTCCAGTTTCAAAGAAAGCCTAACTTCTACACCGAATTTCTCTGTGAAATCTTGCTATATTTGAGCCAATATCAGCCTCAAAATGACTGGAAGGCTATAGCTATATTCAGCGATCGCTCAATTGAACCGCTCACTTTAACTAAATTTCAGCAGGAATTACTTGCCAATAACAGGATAGTTCCGATTTATTTAGATCAATTAAACAATTCTCAATCGATAGCGATTCAGATTATTCAGCTAATTACCAGCCCCAATCAAACTGCAATTCAGCTAGTTCAAACTCTAAAACAGCAAAATTTAAGTCCAGATATAATAGAATTAATTGAAACAGTACTTGTTTATAAATTTACAAATTTAACACGCCAGGAGGTTGAATCTATGTTTGCGCTCAGTGACTTAAAGAAGACCAAGATTTACCAAGAAGCTTTACAAGAAGGTGAAGAAAAAGGTAGACAAGAAGGTGAAGAAAAAGGTAAACAAGAAGGTAGGCAAGAGGGTAAACAAGAAATTGCGCTCAATTTATTAAGAGTGGGAATGGATATCATCCAAGTAGCTAAGGTAACCGGACTGTCCACAGAGCAAATTCAGTTACTGCAGAAATAGAAAAGCGAGATCGAGATTAAGTTGATAGTCAACATTTTGTGATAATGTATCAGCGAATACAAAAGCTCAGGCAACACTGAGCTTAAGTCTATATATATGATTAAGTAGGAATATTTTAGGGTGCCTCAAGACCGACCTTTATTAGAAGTATTAAAAGAAATCAGTGTGGGCAGCTTCCCGCCTGTTGTAGAATCCTTTGAGCGCGGTAAAACCATTTTTTTCCCTGGTGATCCAGCAGAGAGATTTTACTTTTTGGTGCGTGGAGCTGTAAAGCTATCACGGGTATATGAGGCGGGTGAAGAGATTACGGTTGCACTTTTGCGTGAGAATAGCGTATTTGGGGTGTTGTCTTTAATTACTGGTAATCGTAGCGATCGCTTCTATCATGCTGTAGCTTTTACGCCTGTGGAGTTACTGTCTGTACCGATTGAGCACGTTGAGAAGGCTTTAAAGGAAAATCCCGAATTACCGATGATTCTGTTACGGGGATTGTCTTCGCGCATTTTGCAAACCGAAATGATGATCGAAACCCTGGCACATCGGGATATGGGTTCCCGTTTAGTCAGTTTCCTGCTGATTCTATGTCGCGATTTTGGTCAACCTGCAAACGATGGCGTAACTATCGATCTGAAACTCTCGCACCAAGCGATCGCTGAGGCAATTGGTTCTACCCGCGTGACGGTGACCAGACTTTTAGGCGATTTACGCAAACAAAAAATGATCTCGATCGCCAAGAAAAAAATCACTGTTCATAATCCATTAGAACTTGGACAACAATTTACTTAAATTGTAAGTAGGTAGAGACTATGGGAAGTTAAAATTGTGAAGCTAAAGCCCTAAAGCACAAAATCATCTAAAACCCATGGCGGGGCTGCGCCCTGCGACCCGAATCACTATCAGAATTAATCTAATTATTCAATCTAATTTGCATTTAAATTATGGTATTAACAATTGGCGATCGCGCCCCAGATTTTAGTTTGAATGATGGCGAAGGGAACTTAGTGGAATTAGCAGCTTTGCGCGGCAAAAGGGTGATTCTCTACTTTTATCCCCGTGACAATACGCCTGGATGTACAAAGGAAGCTTGCGCCTTTAGAGATATCTTGCCAAAATTTGTGGAAAAGAATGCTGTGGTTTTGGGGATTAGTGCCGATGATGCAAAAGCGCACCAGAAGTTTATTCAGAAGTTTCAACTTCCATTCCCGCTTCTTTGTGATCCAGCATCTCAAGTGGCTACCTTATATGAGAGCTATGGGCTAAAGAAATTTATGGGGAAAGAATACATGGGCGTAATGCGACATACTTTTGTAATTGATCCAGAAGGAAAGATTGAAAAAATCTATCTCAAAGTGAAACCAGAGACCCATCCAAATCAAGTTTTAGAGGATTTAGCTTAATGCCCAAACCCTGGAAAATTGGCGATCGCGAATTTAATTGGGGTACGCGTACATATCTGATGGGAGTAATCAATCTTACCCCTGATAGTTTCAGTGATAGCGGTAGGTTTAATCACCCAGACCTGGCATTAATGGAAGTTGAACAGATGTTGCCATTTATCGACATTCTCGATCTAGGCGGAGAATCTACCCGACCAGGAGCTTTACCAGTGGATTTAGAAACTGAACTAGAAAGAGTAATTCCTACAATTAAATTAATTCGTCAAGTCTTCCCATATCTTCCTATCTCGATAGATACCACAAAATCAGCAGTAGCTAAAGCGGCGATTGAGCAGGGAGCGAATATAATTAATGATGTTTCGGCAGGACGTTTTGATCCAGAAATGTTGATAACTGCGGCTAAATATCAAGTGCCTATATTTTTAATGCACATGAAAGGAAATCCCCAAGAAATGCAAATCAATCCACAGTATCGGAATGTAGTGGAAGAGGTAGAAAAATTTCTCAGAATAGCAGTGGAAGTAGCAGAAGCTTTGGGATTTCCACGGGAACTGATCGCGATCGATCCAGGCATTGGTTTTGGCAAGACCTTAGAACATAATTTGCAGCTTTTGCAGAAATTAAATCATTTTCAAACTTTTGATTTACCAATTTTAGTAGGAGTTTCTCGCAAAGGCTTTATTGGTAAGCTTTGTAATCAGCCAAATCCAAGCGATCGCTTATTTGGCACAGCCGCAGCCTGTACAGCCGCAATTAGCGAAGGTGCAGATATTCTAAGGGTGCATGATCCCAAGCAAATTAAAGAAGTGTGCCTGGTTGCCGATGCAATTTATCGCTAACTAAGAATCTATAACCCAAAGATATGTCACTGTCCATCTCAGTGATAAATGGGGTTAGGGGCTGTGCCCCTGTAAGGGTTTTCAATCCATTAATTGATAGAATCAACTTACTATCATAGAACAACAAAATGTTATGATCAAACCCTGTACAGTGATTTAAGCATGGGTATTTGAAGATGATTACTAAAACAGAGGCGAGTAAGATCTACGAAAAGGGAGTAGATGGCATTCAACAATATATTAATGATTTAGAAAAAAAATATAAGCAAGAGATGCCTAAAGCCCATGCGCCTGTTGCTGCTGTGGCTACAGCCAAGGAATTAAACATTACCACACCTAGTATTAGGAAGCTCCATAATCTAATCCGTGAAAATACCCAAGTGCAGCTAAAATTACGCACTGGCGAATTAGTGAAAGGAAGAATTTGCTGGATCGATCCAGAATGTCTCTGCCTAGAGAAAAGTGCAGAAGGGGATCAGGAACAGATGATTATTTGGTTTAAAGCGATTACTTTTGTGCAAAATATTTAATAGAACTGAGTGGAATGAAGGTAGACAAAGAATGACAAATCCTCCTAAAACTTGGGAAATTTCTGCCCAAGTCACACCTCCTAACTGGCTGATAGATAAAGCCGGCAATATTGGCGCACAAATCCTCTGGCAAAGAAGTGAAAAAGGAGGTTGGCAAACAGCCGAATTAATCGAAGCTTTCTTAGACCAGAAAACCTATATTCCAAGTGGTGGTGAAAGTTTTGGCGCGGAGATGGAAGCCGCGATCGCTAGAATTATTCAGGCTTACAATCAAGACGAAAAAGTGGCAATTTGGGGAGATTTTGACGCGGATGGAATTACCGCCACTTCAGTATTATGGGAAGGCTTAGGCGAATTCTTTAAACAAGATCAGAAACTGATTTATTACATTCCCAATCGATTCCAAGAATCCCATGGATTATCAATTCTGGGCATAGATAAAATCAAAGATTGCCAGTTGATTATTACCTGCGATACTGGCAGTACCAGCCTTTCTCAAATTCTCTATGCTCAAGATTTGGGCATAGATGTGATCGTCACTGACCACCATACTTTGCCAAGCGATCGCCCTCCAGTAGTCGCAATTCTTAATCCCCGTTATTTAGCTGCTGATCATCCTCTCTATCATCTTTCTGGTGTAGCTGTGGCATATAAGTTAGTGGAATCGCTTTACGCCAACCTGCCAGAAATCCCCCAAAACCCGCTTGAGAACTTATTAGACCTCGTAGCGATCGGATTAGTCGCAGATCTAGTAGAACTCAAAGGTGACTGTCGCTATTTGGCACAAGTTGGCATTGAACAATTGAAGAAGAAGCAAAGACCTGGAGTGAGATTTCTGTTAGAGCAATGTAAAAAATCAGGCGATCGCCCGACCGATATTAGCTTTGGTATTGCGCCTAGAATCAATGCAATTAGCCGAATTTGGGGAGATGCAGGCAAATGTGTGACTTTGTTGACCAGTAAGAATGAGAAAGAAAGTAAAGAATTGGCAGAGTTAGCCGAACAGGCAAATATTCAACGGAAGGCGCTGCAAAAGAAACTCTTTCAACAGGTGCAAAAAGTAATTGAAACCATTGACCTATCTACAACAGCGGTAATTGTCTTAGCAGATCCTGAGTGGTTACCAGGGATTTTGGGATTGGTAGCAGGGCAAGTAGCCAGCGAATATGGTAGACCAGCGATATTATGTACGATAGAAAATGGAATTGCTAAAGGAAGTGCGCGATCGCCCAGTGGCATAGATCTATATACTTTGGTAAAGCAACAGGAACATCTGCTTCTAAGTTTTGGCGGACATCCATTTGCCGCAGGTTTGAGCTTACAGGTCGAGAATTTAGAATTACTGCGAGAGAGTTTGCAACAGCAGTTTTGGCAGACCTATGGACAAATTCCAACTGCAAAAATTAAAGTTGATTTGGAACTAACTCTGGCTGACATGATTGGCGAAACTACGGATATAAGAGGGAAAGAACTCTTCGATCAGCTACGTTTATTAGAACCCTTTGGCATGGGTAATCCTTCACCTAAGTTTCTACTTCGTAATTGTAAATTTAGTGATGTCAGAAGTGAAAAGATCAAAACTAAGAAAGGACAGAAGTTAGACTATCAGAAGGTAGACTTTCGGATTAGCGATCGCACTGGAGAGATGAAAGGGACTTGGTGGGATCATAATCCCTTTGACTTGCCAAATCTGGAATGCGACCTAGTAGTAGAATTAATTGACAATACTTATGCCAGAACCTACGAGTTAAGAATTATAGATTTAGCCCCAAGTAATTTTGCAAATAATTTGATTAACTCTAGCGAATCTAATCTAAATCTACCTAGTTTTAGGCCTAATTTTCTACCTCTGACCAAAACTCTCAATCAAAATCTAACTAATAAATCTAATCAAAGTGGCTTAGAACAATGGCGATCGCTGGTTGGAATGGTGAAATATCTAAACCGTACTGGTAAATCTAGCACAATTGTAAATATGCAGTCTAGATTAAGTATTACCAATAATTTAACCGATAAGATAGAGGCTAATCTTTGGCAGTTAGGCTTACAGGCTTTGAGTGAATGTGGTTGGCAAATAGAATTATTTGAGGACAAATTGAGCGTAGAAATTGCTTCGGCGGAATTTGAGCAAGAATCTAATTGGCAATATCTCACTGCTGTGCAGAAATTTATTCAAGCCGTAGATGAAGTGCAGTTTCGTCAAAGTTACATATATTTTCTTTCAAAGCCTCGGATAGAACTTCAATTAGAGCGAGCATTGGTTTAGGTTATACGAGGCAATAATGGTTAAATATGTTCGGGTTCTGGCTGACTGCCCTGGAATAGAAGGGTTGCTCAGTTACTCTGTACCTGAAGGAATGGAATTGAAGGCAGGTGACTTAGTGAATGTGCCTTTGGGAAATCGCTTTGTCGGCGCGATCGCCATCGAATTTACTCACCTAGAACTAGAACAAAATTCAGAATCAAAATATTTAATCAAACCCGTAGATTCAATTATCAGCAGCAGCATTTTCCCGAAGTATTATTGGCAGTTACTTGAGCGCACTGCAGATTATTATCGAACACCTCTAATTCAGACCTTAAAAGCGGCTTTACCGCCAAAATTACTCACCCATTCCAGTTATCGGATTCGTCTTGCTGATTCTCCAGCAGAAATCAATCTTTCTGAAAGTGGAAAGAATGTTTGGGAATTCCTGCAAACTCATAGCAAAAATAACAAGCAAGGGATTAGCCGCAAATACCTCTATCAAAAATTACCGAAGCAAGCAGTTCGCGGTTTAAGAGAATTGCAAACTTTAAATTTGGTATCAGTGGAACTAGAGCCACCCACCCGCCCAAAACCCAAATATGAAGATGTGGTAACTTTATTAAATGGAACAGCTGAGATTAGCGATCGCCAGCAGGAAATTATCAATCTCTTGCAACGGATCGGCGGAGAAGTGAATAAGACTGAATTTCTTAAATTGGCGAAAACTACTTCTAGTACACTTAAGCTATTAGCAGAAAAAGGTTACATCACGATTCAAGCCCACGAAGTACAACGTAAAGGCGGAAAAGCAGGGAAAATAATTAGCGATCGCCCAAAAGAATTAACTACCGCTCAATCCCAAGCTTTAACAGCTATTCAGAACTTAAGTTCTCCTAATCTTCAACTTTTATTGCATGGGGTTACAGGTTCAGGTAAAACCGAAGTCTATTTACAGGCGATCGCGCCGCTCTTAGCCCAAGCCAAATCGGTATTAGTACTGGTTCCTGAAATCGGTCTTACTCCCCAATTAACCAATCGCTTTTGTGCCCGATTCGGCGAATCTATCGTAAATGTTTATCATAGTCGGCTGAGTGATGGCGAAAGATTCGATACTTGGCGTTCTATGTTAAGTGGTGAAGCTCAAATAGTGATTGGTACTCGTTCTGCGGTATTCGCGCCGCTTCTTAATTTAGGCATGATTATTTTGGATGAAGAACATGACAGCAGCTTCAAACAAGATCAACCCCAACCCTGTTACCATGCCAGGACTCTAGCCCAGTGGCGATCGCAACTTGAGAAATGTATTTTGATTTTTGGCTCTGCTACTCCTTCAGCCGAAACCTTACATCAGGTGAATTGTGGTGAAGCAATTTATATCTCGATGCCAGAGCGAATTGGCTCTAAGCCCATGCCTAAAGTGAATATTGTGGATATGCGGCTAGAGTTGGCAAATGGAAATCGCTCAATCTTTAGTAAGACTTTGAAGGTAGCGATCGCCAAAATGCAATCCGCACAGAAACAAGGCATACTCTTTATTCATCGGCGTGGTCACAGTACATTTGTTTCCTGTCGTAGTTGTGGCTATGTGATTAATTGTCCTCATTGTGATATTTCCCTTTCCTTCCATTTGGGATCTTCTAACAGGATTAACAGCTTAATTTGCCACTACTGTAGCTTTTCACAATCGCCACCAATTACCTGTCCTAGTTGTAATTCTTGTTATTTTAAACATTTCGGTAGTGGTACCCAAAGAATTGAGCAGGAGATTACCGCTCTATTTCCTGATTTACGCATTCTCCGATTTGATAGCGATACTACCCGCAATAAGGATCAACATCTACAGATTTTGGAAGCTTTTCAGCAGGGAGAAGCAGACTTATTAATCGGAACGCAAATGCTAACAAAAGGATTAGATATTCCTCAAGTTACCCTAGTGGGCGTAGTTTCTGCTGATGGGCTGCTTAATTTTTCTGATTTCCGCGCTAGTGAAAGAGCTTTTCAAATTCTCACCCAAGTGGGCGGTAGAGCAGGTAGAGGAGCAGATTTAGGAGAGGTAATTATTCAAACCTATAGCCCTGAGCATCCAGTAATTGAAGCCGTAAAAAACTACGAATTCGATCAATTTATGCATACTGAATTAAGCGATCGCACTCTATTAAATTATCCACCAACTGGACAGTTAGCATTAATTCGATTGAGTAGTATCAGTGCCGTAAAAGTCGAAAAAGCAGCTACTCAATTAGCAGATAATCTACGTCAATTAGAATCTCATTGGCAAGTTTTGGGAGCTACACCAGCTTTAATTACCAGAGTTGCGGATTATTATCGTTGGCAAATACTCTTGAAGTTTGAGCCTAAATATTTAGTTAGCTTACCCAGTCTTGAAGAATTAAAAATACTGATGGGTGACAAATCTGTCCGCTTAAGTATTGATGTTGATCCCTTAAATATTCTCTAATTCAAAAAATTAGTCAAAAAAATAGATGCCAATTTCATTCTAAAGAAGAGCTTAATTACAGCCTCTTTTACTCTAATTTTTCCCTCTTCTACATCACATCAGTTAGACTAATAAAGGTTCCCATTAAGTATTAAGCTCAAAATAAAACTATGTCACTGCAAGTTTTTCGTTTGCCTGCCCTGAGTGATAACTACATCTTCTTGCTCTATAGCCCTGAGCAAAATATGGCAGCAGTAGTTGATCCAGCCGAACCTCAACCAGTTTTGGATAAATTAAAAGAATTGAATGCACCCTTAGTTGCGATTTTTAATACCCATCATCATGGCGACCATGTGGGGGCAAATCGAGATTTAATACGGGAATTTCCTCAGATTTTGATTTATGGTGGAGAACGCGATCGCGGCCGGATTCCAGGACAGCAGTTTTTCTTAAAGGAGGGCGATCATGTAGAGTTTGCAGGCGAGGTAGGTCAGGTATTTTTCATTCCAGGTCATACTTATGCCCATATCGCTTACTATTTTGCGGAGTCAGGTAATTTATTTTGTGGAGATACCTTGTTTGCAGGCGGATGTGGACGCTTATTTGAGGGTACTCCCGCACAGATGTGCAATTCATTAGATAAACTGCGTCAGTTGCCTGAAGTTACAAAAGTTTGGTGTGCCCATGAATATACACTTAGCAATCTCAAATTCGCCGTGACCGTTGATCCCCAAAACCAAGAATTGCATCAAAGATTCGCTGCTGTCCAAGCAGCTAGAGCGCGTCTAGAACCAACAATTCCTACTACGATCGGCATGGAAAAACTCACCAATCCATTCATGCGTTGGGATGCTCCAGGTCTTCAACAAACTGCCCACGCAACTTCTGCGGTAGAGGTCTTCACTACCATTCGACAAATGAAAGATAATTTTTAATTAGATGAGAAGTTAAATATATGACTAGCCTACTCACCCAAGCTTTTGAGAAAGCCCTAACTCTACCTGAATATTTGCAAGATGAATTTGCCGCACAATTTCTTGAAGATATAGAGAATGAGATGAATTGGTTAAAAACTCTTTCTCAACCTCAGTCCGCCAAACTAGATCAACTTGCCGCAAAAGCTCTAATCAACTCCGCAAATGGGAAGACTAAGATCATGGGCTTTGATCAGCTATGAAGTCTGAATTAGATGATGAGTTTATTAAGCTTTTTATCAAACTACCTGAACGAGTTCAAAAATCTGCTTGTAAGAACTATCAACTTTGGAAAAAAGATCCAAACCACCCAAGTTTAGAATTCAAAAAAGTCAATTCAAAGCAACCTATTTACTCGATCCGAGTTGGTATTGGCTGGCGGGCAGTTGGGATTATAAATGATGTTCAAGTAATTGTATGGTTTTGGATTGGCTCCCACAGTGATTATGATCATCTACTAAAAAATCTATGAACTAAGCTAGTATTGGGAGAATACTGTCCATTCTGGTAGTTCTGGCAGGCTGATTTTTTCAGAAAATTCTTTCAGATATTGCATTGGCGGCGATTTGCGTAAATCTTTGCTGGGGAACTTGGGCGGAAACGCAACTAGCTTCAAATTCTTTGGAATATGGGCATGGAAGTGAGCATCGCTAATTTTTTCACCCGCAAGTTGACGATCATAAAGACCATAATGGAAGTGATAGAGTTTAGCTTCGGCAAAAAGATGAGAGAGCGGATTGAATGGGAAATATACTTCTGCTGGGTGATCTCTAGCATATCTATAAGCAACTGCTTGGGGATTTGCAGGCAAGGCTT
>JBBRVV010000042.1:0-10283 GCA_038246525.1 Pseudanabaenales cyanobacterium | reverse complement strand
TCAAACCTTAGTCAAAAATATGCGCTTGCTACTATTATTCTCTTGGGGTGTATATCCGATCGCTTACCTTTTACCGATGTTGGGAATCACAGGAGCAACAGCAAATATAGGGGTTCAGATTGGTTATACAGTCGCTGATGTATTGGCAAAACCAGTATTTGGCTTATTAGTATTTGCGATCGCCTTACAGAAAACTAGGGTTGATTCAGGCGAACAGCCTACGAAGGAATCACCTATGACTATGATTAGTTCTTAGTTTAGTGATTCAGGGCTTATCTTTCATTAGCTATTCCTTTCCCACTGTAAGAATAGATTCCGACTGTAAGAATAGATATAGTGGAAGAAGTAGCTAAGGGGAGAAATCCCTTCATGGGGGCATAGCCCCCATAGATCTCAACCTATAATTAATTTCAAGCTTCTCTGCAAGATTACCGAATTCTACTATTAAAGAAATAAATGCTAATTAGGTGAGACTATCTAAAGTCAAAACCTCTAGACCTAGAATAATTTAAAACCCATAGCGGGGCTGCGCCCTGCGACCTAAATCATTATCAGTTTACTTTAGCTTAGCTACTCACTAATTTGAATTAAGGATAAAATCTATGTTACCAAATCGTTTCGGCTTGGGATCGCTTTGTCTATTTTCAGCTTTGTTGTTTACCAGTCCAGTTAAAGCTGAAACCTGCCGCGCGCTCAATGTAATTGGTGGAGAAGGCACCAAAGTTACTAAAACCGTTTCTCCCCTCAGCACCTTAGTCACAAATAATAATTGGAATACTGACTTCTCAGTTCCAGGCGGAAGAGCTAACAACCGTTACGTTGCTACCCTTGTATCTAATAACGATGCAGCTTACGATATAAAACTAAACCTGAAATACAGCAACAACACTGCAGATGAGCTTTATGCCAAGAATAGTCAAACCCTTAAGGTAGGGCAACCTTTCAAGATTTCTGGTGAGCCACGAGCTAAAAATGAACCCTATCAAATCAATGTATTTGTTGGTGGTTTAAGTGCAATTGGTAATACATTAACCCTATCAGTAGATGCCTGTTACTAAGTTGTGGGATCGAGTTCTAGTATTAAGCTAAACTCTGGTATTAAATAGTTGAGCATATATAACTGATCATAATTGGGCTTGCAGGGCGTAGCCTCGTAGTCGATTTTAACTTTTCTTAGCCATACCTACTTAACAAGTAAATAAGAAGTAAATTAGCCCGTGAAATTTCTATTGGTTACAGATTTAGATAATACGCTGATTGGTGATGATCAAGCGACGATCGCTCTGATCAAAAAATTAACCCCAATTAGGCAAAATCTATCTCTTGTTTATGCAACAGGGCGATCGCTAGTCTCCTACAATAGTCTCTGTCAGGAATTCCGCCTGAGAACTGGTCAATCACTCTTAGTGCCAGACTATTTAGTGACAAGTGTCGGTTCAGAGATTTATTCAGGAGTTTACTCAGAAACTGATCGAGAGAATACCTTAGTTCAAGCTTGGACAAGAGATCAAGATTGGGCAAATCACATATCAATAGATTGGGAACGCCAAGCGATCGCTACTTTAGCTAGTGCTACCGCCGAATTATTGGCTCAATCAGAAATAGAACAGAATGAATGGAAGTTAAGTTATTTACTTAATTCTAAGCATAATTTTGCGATTATTCAGAACTTAAACCAGAAACTAAACCAAGCGGGTTTGAAAGCTCAAGTGATTTTTAGTAGCGATCGAGACTTAGATATTCTGCCTAAGAAAAGTGGCAAGGGTAAGGCGGTTACTTATCTAAGGGAAAAACTAGGAATTGCCGCGAATCGGACTCTAGTATGTGGTGATTCTGGCAACGACGTTGCAATGTTTGAACAGATGACCTTGGGCGTAATTGTAAAGAACTCTCAACAAGAGCTTTTAGATTGGCACCAACTGCATTCTTATCCTAACCATTATGTGTCACAGAGGGACTGTGCCTGGGGTATTTTAGAAGCGATCGCCCACTTTCAAATTCATTTATTTGCTTAATTATTCTCTTCCAATACTCCTAATAGCTGCATTAAACTGGAACTTCAGTCAAAAGGGAGAGGTCGGATTAGGGAATCACTTGTAATTTGAGTAGATAAGCAAAATACTTAGATTAAATTTAAGGTATGAGATGATGAACGAGCAGCAAACTGATTCAAAAACCGATCTGATGCATACAGATTCTTTTGATGCCCATATTGTTCCCGCCGAAACCAAAGCTCGCAAAGAGCGCGAAGGGGAATATTATAAGCATACCCCAGATAACGTAGATGATCTTGATGGCATTCACACTGCTGATGGCTACACTGTAGACACTGAGGGCTTAATCAACAACTACGCGGTTGAGCCAACCATGTATGTGGAAGAACCAGGTGATCTAGCAAAGAAGGATCTTTCTTTAGTAGAAGAATTTACCATAGTTGATGTTTTTGCTACCCATGATGCGGCTGAGAATGCAGCTATTGAGATTCATAAGGCTGGGATAGGCAAAGACAAGATTTCGATTTTTGGCAAGGATTATCATGACGTAGATCATGGACATGGATTCCTCAACTGGCAGTATGGTAAAGCTCATGGTGGATTAGCTAATCTTCTAGTAACTATGGGAATTGATCGTACTGATTCTAGGGATTACGAAGTCGAAGGAGAAGCGGGAAAAACCTTGGTGATTGTCGTAGGCAAGTATGATGATGTGGTCAATGCGCAAAAAGTCCTAGTTAGCATGGGTCATCGACTGAGTGAATACCAGGAAGCAATTTAATTAAATAAGCTCAGGTCAACTAAAAATAATTAAGCCGATAGAGCATATGCCTAGATGGCTTTGGTAGCCTTCGCTTCATTTAAAAAACTAATGATCGGTAAGATAGAGAAGAAGATTGAAAGATTAGATTGAAAGCCCAGTATACGCCATCAAAATATGCTTTCAAACTGAATAACTAAAATATACCACAATTCAAACATCAGTCCTTTATAGTCTGTTAATTCAGCCATTTATTTATTGATTTAAATATTAGCAAATTTACTCTTAATCGGCTGAAACCTCAACTGCATCTATAGCTAGAACCAGGAGATTAATCATGAAAATTGCCCAAATTGCCCCTCTATGGGAACAAGTTCCCCCACCTGCCTATGGCGGCACAGAATTGGTAGTAAGTCTACTGACTGAAGAACTAGTCCGTCGTGGACATGATGTTACCCTATTTGCTTCAGGAGATTCAAAAACTCAAGCTAAATTGGAATCAATTCACCCTAAAGCTTTGCGTCTAGATACGAGCGTTAGAGACCATAGCATTTACGATATGTTAAATATGAATCGGGTATATGAGAAAGCCCATGAGTTCGATATTATCCATTCCCATGTGGGTTGCGTATCAATGCCCTACTCTACCTTGGTAAAAACTCCCACTATTCATACTCTCCACGGTATTTTTACTTCAGATAATGAAAGGATGTTTTCCCATGTGCGGAATCAACCCTTTATTAGTATTTCCAATTCTCAGCGAGAGCAAAAACTGGGACTCAACTATGTAGCGACTGTTTATAACGGCATTGATCCAGATACCTATGAGTTTTATCCTAAGCCTAACGATCCACCTTATCTAGCTTTTCTAGGCAGAATGTCTCCCGAAAAAGGTGCGCATTTAGCAATTCAAATCGCCAAAAAATCAGGCTGGCACTTGAAGATGGCTGGCAAGATTGATCCTGTAGATCGAGATTACTTTGAGCAAGAAATTAGACCCTACGTTGATGGCGTTCAAATTGAATTTCTGGGTGAAGCAAATCATAGTCAAAAGAGTGAGCTTATGGGTGGAGCAGTTGCAACTCTATTCCCAATTACTTGGAAAGAACCCTTTGGTTTGGTGATGATTGAGTCAATGGTGACTGGAACCCCTGTAATTGCCATGAGTTTGGGCGCTGCACCAGAAGTTATTGCTAACGGTCGTAGTGGGTTTCTTTGTCAGAATGTGGATGAATGTGTTGCAGCGATCGCCCAAGCAGTTCAATTAGATCGTCGAGTTTGTCATGATCATGTATTGATTAACTTCACGGCAAAAAGAATGGCAGATGGTTACGAAGCGGTGTATCAAAAAGTCTTGGCTGAGAAGTATTCCCAAAATGGTCATGCTAAATCTTTGGTTTTGGCGTAACTAGAGAATTGGAAGTGAATAGATAAACTCAAAATCATAAATTTAACCCTATAAACTTTGAAACGACAGGAGATAAAATATGCAAAGTCTCAATAGACAGGCGATCGCTCTGATTTCAGACCATGCCGATCCAGCCGCAGAGATCGGGTTAGAAGAGGCAGGTGGACAGAATGTGTATGTGCGTCATGTGGGCGAAAATCTCGCAACCTTGGGTTGGCAAGTGGATATGTTTACCCGCAAAGTCAATCCAAATGATGCCGATATTGTGCAGCATTCTCCTCACTGTCGAACAATTAGGCTAAAAGCTGGGGCTACGGAATATATCCCTAGGGATAAACTATTTGATTGTATGCCTGAATTTGTTAAATCTTTTCAAGCCTTCAAACTTTCTCAAGGACTGAACTATCCTTTACTACATACTAATTACTGGCTTTCTGCTTGGGTAGGTTTAGAACTTCAGAAGACTAGCAACGTTCAGCTGGTGCATACTTATCATTCGTTAGGAATTGTGAAGTACCAATCAGTGAAGGAGCGACCAAGTAGTGTAGATACACGCCTAGAGATCGAACGTGCGATTCTCGAAAATGCTAACTGTGTCTGTGCTACTAGCCCAGAGGAAGAGAAAACTTTGCGATCGCTAGTCTCTGCCTATGGCAGAATTGAAATGATTCCCTGTGGCACTGACACCAGTAATTTTCGGTTGATGTCTAAAACTGATGCGCGCAACCAACTAAAATTAGACTTAGAACAGAAGATTATCCTTTATGTGGGTAGATTTGATCCACGCAAAGGAATCGAAACTCTAATTCGGTCATTCGCTTTATTAAAATCCCAAGGCGTAGAGGATCTAAAGTTAGTAATTGTCGGCGGCAGTTCTGATCATATGCCTGACGGAATTGAACGGCAAAGAATAGAAAAGATTTGTGCTGACCTTGGACTTTCTCAATCAGGGATAAATTCAGAAATTCTGTTTGCAGGACGGATTGGACATGATATTTTGCCTCTTTATTACACGGCGGCAGATGTATGCGTGATTCCCAGTCACTATGAGCCATTTGGACTAGTAGCGATCGAGGCAATGGCTTGCGGTACGCCAGTAGTAGCCTCAGATGTAGGCGGCTTAAAATTTACGATTATTCCTGAAGAGACAGGATTATTGGTTCCGCCTCAAGACATAGTTGGTTTTGCGGATGGCATCCATCGTATTCTATTCGATCAGGTTTGGGCAAGAAAAATGCGAAAACAAGCTTCAGCTAATGTACACCAGCGATTCAGTTGGGGTGGAGTGGCAATTCAACTGAGTGAACTTTATCGCCATGTGTTGGCACAATCAATCATGCACGAACAGCCTCGAAACCTAAGAAGATTGGATTCACACAATCCACCAACTATTTTGTTTCCCAAAAAGGCACTTTCAGGACTAGGTACAACCAAAGTACTATAGTTAAGTAACTGCAATCATCTAACTTGAGTCCAAAGGCTGATTAGATCAGTTTCTGTAAACTAACCCTATAAACTAACCCTATAAACTAACTCTGTAGAGTAATAACGTTTAGAGTTGCAGAAGCTGATAACTGGTTTTAGATTGTTCGGTAAGTTGTGCAGCAAGATAAGTGGGGTTAAGAGCGTAGGCTCTGTAGGGGTTTTTACTTCATAATACTAGGCAAGTTAATTAATTATGACCAATACTTTTGAGATTGATGGAAGGAATTTTGTTCTTGCTAGTGAGATGCCAGTGGAAGCATGGTCTTGCCAAATAAGCGATCGCGCTATTCCTACCCTAACCCTTAAAGATAATGAGTTATTTTTAATTACTGATACTTTGGGCAACATCTCTGACTTGTTCTGTAGCGGCGAAGGGATTGAAAGTAGCATGGGCTTGTTCTGCCGTGACACTAGATTTTTGAGCAGATTAGAACTACAAATAGATGGGCGATCGCCAGTCCCATTTAGTAGCACTGCCCATAAAGGCTTCGCTATGTCGGTGTTGTGTTCCAATCGCCAAATCGGTGAAGAGAAAGACGAAATCAAAGCTGAAACCATTGGTATTCACCGAGAAATCTTGATTAAAGGCGGCTTGTTTGAAGAGATTAAACTTACCAATTATAATCCCGTTGCCGTTAGTTTTGGGCTTAGTCTTACGCTAGACTCTGACTTCTTGGACTTATTTGAAGTAAGGGGATTTCCCCGCTCTGAAAGAGGGAATATTCTCAAATATCTACCTGATTCAGAAGAAGCTACTTTTACCTATGAAAAAGAAATCGTTCTAGCATATCAAGGTCTAGATGGCGTACTGATGGAATCCAGAATCCAGTTTAGTAATTTTCAACCCTGCAAAATTCAAGGAACTACGGCGATTTGGCAATTAGAACTTAGCGCACATCAATCTATTACCCTGGGCTATCGGATTCACCTATTCACAAATAATCGTCCCACTTCAATGCTGAGCGTTCCCGATACTTTTTCTGTAGCAAAAACAGAAGAATTATTAGAAGAGAAAAATTGGCGCGAACGCATTACTCAAATCTCAACCGATAACGAATCATTTAATCAAGTTATAGATCGGGCCGTGCAAGATATTTATCTATTGAGGCAGACCTTTGAAGGTAATCAATTCCTCTCGGCAGGTGTACCTTGGTTCGCCACATTATTTGGTAGAGATTCAATTATTTCTGCTTCTCAAACCTTAGCTTTAGACTCAACGATCGCGCGGGATACGCTCAGTATTTTGGCACAATATCAAGGTAAGACTGAAGACAATTGGCGGGATGAACAACCAGGAAAGATTCTACATGAGATTCGTTTCGGCGAAATGGCACGCTGTCAGGAAGTCCCCCACACTCCCTACTACGGTACAGTTGATGCTACTCCCCTATGGCTAATGCTCTATGCCGAGTATTTCGCTTGGACAGCCGATACTGATTTATTAGATAAACTCTGGTCAAATGCGATCGCTGCAATGGAATGGATTGATCGCAACTGCAAAGAAACTGGTTATCTTGCCTATGATCGGCGCTCTAAGAAAGGCTTAGTTAATCAAGGTTGGAAAGATTCAGAAGATTGTATTGTAAATCGTAAAGGTGAAGTAGCCCAAGGAGCGATCGCGCTGTCAGAAGTACAAGGATATGTGTATGCCGCCAAAATCCGCATGGCAGAATTAGCAGCCCGAAAAAACTTACCAGACTTAGCCAATTTATGGCGATCGCAAGCAAAAGATTTAAAGATTCGCTTCAATCGTGACTTTTGGATTCCCGACTTAGATTACTGTGCTTTAGCCCTGGACGGCAATCTTAAACCAGTGGACAGCATCACTACCAACCCTGGGCACTGTTTATATCTAGGCATTTTGGACAAAGATAAAGCTCTGAGTGTGGCTGCACGCCTGATGGCACCTGATATGTTTAATGGCTGGGGAATTCGTACTCTCAGTAGTTTCTCTCCCGTGTATAATCCAATGGGTTATCACATTGGCTCAGTCTGGCACCATGACAATAGCTTAATTGCGTTGGGATTGCGATCGCTAAACCTGATCGAGCAGTCATTAAGATTAGCCCAAGGATTAATTGATATGACCTTAATGCAGCCCTATCAGCGACCACCTGAACTATTTTGCGGCTATGAGCATGAAGGATTTAGTTCGCCAGTACAATATCCAGTGGCTTGTTCGCCTCAAGCTTGGGCAACGGGAACTATCTTTCAATTAATCACTATGGTTGTAAATATTGTACCTAATGCACCTGCGAACCAACTGCGAATAATCGATCCAGTATTACCAAAATCAATCGATCACCTTTCCATTCGCAATCTACGAGTTGGACAAACTCTTTTAGATTTAGAATTTGCGCGGGCTGGCGGCAGAATGGGCGATACGATCACTTGTCGCGTAAATAAGAGACAGAGCGATTTGCGAGTAATCATTGAAGCCTGACCATCTCTTTTTGGCGTTACTAGTTTTTAACTTCAACTTAAGCGTGCAATCTACTGATCGGCAGAGTTTTATTAAAATTAATATTGAACGTCTCTCCCTCAATTAGCAGATCTTGAAATGAGTCAATCAGTAGATGAGCAATCTGTAAAATTCCTATATATTAAATTCAACGTCAATGCCCAGTAAGGGCTAAGGAGAACAAAATGAGTCTTGAAGAAAAAGTAAAAGCAACTGCTAAAAATGTTGAAGGCAAAATTCAAGAAACAGTTGGCAATGTAACTGGAGATCCAGCTGATAAGGCGGCAGGCAAAGCTAAGCAGGCTGAAGCCCATGTTCGTCACGGTGCTGAAGATGTGAAGGATGAAGTTAAGAAAGCTATCGACTAGTTAATTCCTGTTGATTGACTTTTGAAGACTTAGGGTAGTGATTTAGAAATGCAGGTTTTGTGAAAATTCCTATGCCAAGTCAGGCTGATTAGAAAGTTCACAAGCCTATTTCTGGATCGTTACCCGTAGATTGGATTTGACTTAAATTGATATTTTCAATTAGCCGATATTCTCAATTAATACTGCATTAACGCTAAGGGAACGATAAAACCTTAAAGGGTAGATATTTTAATAAGCCCTTTGTTTAAGAACTGGAGAATTTAAGATCTTCTACTTACCACCTAGATCTAAATTAAAACTACACCATTAAAACTTCAATATGTTAATTAGGAGCAGAAAACTATGCCGAGATTAGTAGGTAAAGATTCGAGTAAGGGCTTAGTTTATATCGGATTGGCTGTACTAATAGCGATCGCTGCATTTGTAGGTTTAGAGTATACAGGCACAATTGATCTAATTCCTAGATTTGGCGAAAGTACTAGACCAGTTAATCCTGCTAATGTGCCTCCAGAGCGGCAGGGTACTCGGTAAATTCTTAACTTAACTTTGTCAATTTAATTTTGTCAATTTAAGCTCAACTTTAGTTATTTATCTCAATTTATTTGTAATCAATTAGAAGTAGAATAGGAGAATCATGAGAAAGGGAAGAGATATAATCGGTAAACCAGTGATCGCCTTCGATACCGGAGAGAAATTTGAAACGATTACAGATTTGATTTTCGATCAAATAAATAACGTGCTGTTAGGTTTCTTGGTGGATGAAGGTGGTTGGTTTACTTCTGCTAAAGTAATCCCCTTGTCAAATATTCAGGCAATTGGAAGAGATGCGGTAATTGTTGCTACCAAAGATTCAGTTACTGCCGCTAATTCAGTACCCGCGATTGAATCGGTTTTAGACCACAACAACATTTTGAAAGATACTCGGATCATGACTTTAGATGGGCGCGATCTAGGCACAATGATTGACCTCTTCTTTGATGAAAACACAGGTAAAGTCGAAGGCTATGAGGTTTCAGGCGGGCTATTTGCAGATGCTTATTCTGGACGTTCCTTTGTTCCTGCTCCTGAGACGATCAAAATTGGCGAAGATGTAGCCTTTATTCCCTCCGAGACTGCCGATCTAATGGAAGAGCAAGTTGGCGGCGTAAAAGCTGCATTCCAATCTAGCTCAGATAAGGCTCAAGAAATTGCCCAATCTACTTCTACCAAAGTGCAAGAACTAGCGCAAACCGCAGGTACCAAGATTCAAAATGCCCAAAGAAATGCTACTGCTGCTGTCACTAATGCGATTGTAGAACCCAGTGAGCAACGTACCTTTATAATTGGTAAAACTGCGCCAAAATCGATCAAAGCTCCAGATGGAACTAACTTAGTCAGCGAAGGGCAACTGATTACGCTAGCGATCGCTGAAAGAGCAGAATCAGTAAGAATGCTCGATGATCTCTACCGTGCTACAGGTGGAAACTTAGCTGAAAAGTTAGGAGAAAGAGCAGGAAATGTAGTTGCAAGTGCTACTGTTGACCAGGCTAAGGGACAAAGAGTGCGACAAATGGTACAAACCGATGACGGCTATATCATTGCTGCTCCTGGCCAAATTGTTACGCCTTTAGTAATTGAGCGCGCCAAAACCCACGGACAACAACAAGCCCTACTCCAAGCTGTCGGATTGACTACTACCGATACGGTTAGATCCCAATCTCATGCGCGCGAAAGCCAAGGCTCTTGGCGACTTCCAGCATATCGAGCCAGACCTTCATCGTCGCATCGCCGCATCGTTGCATCGCCGCGATCAATGTGAATATGCGGC